>JANXLP010000507.1 GCA_025355125.1 Opitutaceae bacterium
CCAGAAAGTCAAAACGCGACGCCGGACTTCGCCGGGGCTCGGGGTCGGTGCTATTCCGTGGCGTGTTCGACAGGTTTTGGCCCTCTCTTCGGCTTATTCACTCCACGCACGGTCCTCACCTTCGGGAACTTGCGGACCCGCAGTTCCTTCGGCCACTCCTCGATGTCTCCTCCTTTTCTGCTGAGAAGCTGAAGAGTCAGCAAAGGGGCTGACGTACCGCCATCACTCGCCGCCTCCTGACGGCATCCCCCATCGCACTCTTGGGGCTTCGCGCCCAGTTGCTTGACGAAACACGCCACTTTGCTCTTCTTGCACTGGGACACGAGCGAGCGAACCCATTCCAGGTTGCACGGCCTGCTCTTCGGCCCGCTCTCCCCACCAATGATGAGCCAGTCAGGCTTCCCGTGCTGTTCCCAAAGCGGCAGCGCATCGACTTCATCGATCAACGACCTCGGTGCCGGATCCCCGGAGGAGGACTTACTTTCCTCCGAGGAATTTATTCAGGAGATCGCCCGCGCCGCTTTTTTCATAAGCGAGTTTCAGGAGAGCGGACTGGAGTTCGCTCGTATCGGGCTTGTTCAGCGTGCCTGTAACTTTGAGCGGCAGCGTGCTGGCGAGGTAGCCGAGATCATCTTTTTTCGTGGCATCGAGTGCGCCCAATGCCTTCAGCAGATCGCCGGTATGTCCGCGCGCACTAAGCTGGAACTGCATCGTCAGGGACTGCGCGGCGAGCGCGACGTTCTCTTTGTTCTCAATCCGCCCCGTGCCGGCGAGCCGCAGCTCGGGCGCGATGAGCGTGAAATCCTTGAGAACGGTGTTGAGCGCGGCGTCGCGCGACATGACGACGTTGAGCTGATCGTATTGGATCAAAGAGATCATCTTTGAAAGCGAAGCGACCGCTTCGGCTTTGCCGGCGATGTCGCCATATTCTTTGCGGCCGGTCACAGAGCTGGCGATATTGCCAAGGAAGGAGACCGCTGAAGCAGTTTTGCTGGCGGTATCGACCTTGGACGAAACATCAGCGGAGAGCGCGCGGAAAATGCCGCCCTTGCTCGTGAGCGTGAAGTCGCCGTGCGCGTGATCGCCCAGTTCGCCAAGATTGCGGGCGTTGCCCGCGAGTTGGCTGGCAACGGTGAATTTACCTTCAACCGTCGGCGGCTGCGTCGGGTTTAGCGCACGGAGGACGGGCGCGGGGTCGAAATTGGTGACGTCGAGATTCGCCATGAGCGCGTAGGGCGCGGGAGCCGACGCAGTGAAGGTCACCCCGCCGTTGAGCTTCAGCTCGCTGCCTTCGCTGAATCCGGCGCGAACGCCATCGAGTTTGAGCGCACCGGCATCGATCCGAATCGTGCCACCGACATCGGCGACTTCAAATTTCTGGGCGTAAACGACCTTTTTCAGGGCGAGCGAAATCTGGCCACTGATGCCGGCCCACACGGGTTTCTCATCGCGGACCGAAGGTTTCACCCCGGCCGCTTCCGGCGCGGGTGCGGCACCGGCAAAGGGTGCGGCGAGTATCTGCACGTCTTCGACAATCACCAACGCGCTCGTGAGCTTGGCGTCCACGGCGGTGCCGCTGGGCGTGGTGCTGACGGTGCCGGCGAGCGTGAGGTCAGACTTGCGACCGTCCCGCTGGAAGAGCAGCGGCGCGTTCAGAGTGATCTTACCGTCGGGCGCAATATCGGCACGAAGTTCAACATTAATGACGGGGAGCTTCTCGGCGGTGAGCTTGGGATCGGCGGCGAGATCGGTAAATGCGACTTTGGCTTCGACTTCGGTTTTGGCTGAGACCGTGGCGATGAAATCGCCCGACGCCGTCCCTCGCACCAACCCGGCCATGCCCGCGGCGGCGGGTTGCGCGAGCCAGGCGGGAATGTTGGCGCTCCATTTTCCGGTGGCCTTGAGCGGCTGATCTTTTCCGATGAGCTGACCGGCTTTGGCTTCCAAGGTGAGGAGATTCGCGCCTGCGCTTTGGAGAGTGAGCGACGACAAGTGGGCCTGCCAGCCGGTCGGCGAATAGTCTGCGGTCAGCATCAACGAGAGATCCACCGCGCGGATCATCGGCTTGCCCGCCTGCGCGATAGTGACGCCAGTAAGATTGAGAGGCGCCCGTGAACGGAGGGCCAAACCGCCGTTGTTCGCAGTCGCGGCGAACTCACCACGCAGATCACTGCCCGTGAGCGTGAGGTCCTTGAGGAAAGGTTGCGCCCATGCGAGGGGAAGCCCTTGCAGCGTGATCACGACCAATTCCTTCGTGGGGTCGGCCACTTTCAACTCACCCGTCTTGGCGTTGAACTCGAACGCTTGCAGGGCTTGCACGGCGACGACGGGGTTGGCGCCCGCTACATCGGCCTTGAGTCGGTCGATGCGCGTGGAATCTCCCCGTTGGGCGAGATCAAATTCGGCGACGACGCGGATGGCGCCGACGGCGGCAAGCTCAGGCATGATGACCGCAAGCTGTTCGGCGTTGGCATTGAGACGGCCGTTGGCGCGAATTTCTGCGAACGCGGTGTCGGTGGAAAACTTGCCCTCGCCCGCAGCAGCGAATGTCGGCAAGGCGCGACCGAGAGTGAAAGGCGCGAGATCGGCTGAGCGCACATCCACTTTCCATGTGCCCGCGAGCGTGTGGCTGGCTGACGTGAGTTCGGCGACGACGGCGACGAGTTGCTGGGCCGGCGTGGCGAGCGTGAGGTTGTAGGTCTCACCGGTGGCGGCGCGGGCGGCGGAAATCGCGGCGGAGAGTTTAACGCCCGTGGGGAATTGCGCGCCCGTGGCGACGGCGGTGGGCTGGGCGACGAATTTCGTGAACGTGCGCGGAGTGTCCATCATCGCGACAATCGTCGAGTGAACGGTCACGTTCCTCACGGCGAGTTTATCGCCCGCGAAATTAACGATGAGATCGAGCGTGAACAGACCGTCACGGCCAGAGCCGAGACCACCGCCGGTGAGCGTGAGGTGCGCGCGCGCGGCCGGACCGCCGCCGGGTGCGGGTGGCAAGATGATGTCGCCGTCGAGGTCGAGACCATCGAGCGAGAGATCGACCGGCAGTTGGAGCTGCGCGAAGACGCCTTGAAATATTTGGGTGACGGCGGGGACGACCGCCGCCAGATCAGCCGCGTAGGCCGTTGTCAAAAGTGAGAACGGGCGCGGGCTCGATACGCTGGTAGTCGGCTTCCCAGCCGCAGCGGGTGGCGGGGTGGCTTTGGTAAGATCGAGCGTCCAGCCGCGCGCGACGAGTTTGGTAACGGTGACTTTTTGGGAGAGACCGGCGGAGACGAGCGGGAGTTCGACGGTGAGCGAGGGCAGCGTGAGCACGGCGCCGCTTTGCTCGGCGCGGACTGATTGAAGCTCCACCCGCCCAAGGCCGGCGGATAGCGAGCCGAGCGACGCGTGGAGTCCGGGCTGCGAGGCGAGCGCCTTCTTGGCGGCCCACGTCTGCACGCCGGAGTTGAAGGCGAGGACGACGGCGATGGCGAGCAGGACGGCGATGGCGCCGAGGGAAAGGAGAAGAATACGGACCGGTTTCATACGCGAAAGGAGGACACGAGAACGCACCAAAAGTTGCGGTCAACGATGCGTGTCAAATTAAACACCGCGCCCGGCGATTGCCGAGCGCAGAGTGAGGCGGGGAGCAGGCCGCGCGGCGGAGCGCACGGCCCACCTATTAGTTCGCCATGAGAGCGTCGGGCAGGCCGATCGCTTTGCGGACGCGGGCGACAGCGACGTTGTAGCTGTAATAAGCCTGAATCTGGTTCGTGCGCGCAGTCGTAAGGTCAACTTGCGACTGGAGGACGTCGAGTTGCGTGGCGGTGCCGGCACTGTAGCGGGCGTTGGCGAGACGGAGGCTTTCCTCGGCCTGCGCGATGACTTTTTGCGAGGCATCGGCGAGTTCGGTGGCTTCTTGAAGAGACGACAGCGCGCGGCGCACTTCGACGTCCACGGCAAGAGTGGCTTCGCCGAGGTTGAGGCGCGATTGCTCGAGCGCAGAACGGGCTTGGGCAACGCGGCCAGAGGTGACGGAGCCATCGAAGATATTCCACTGCGACTGAAGGCCGATGAGGAATCCGTCGCGGGAGTCGCCGAACTTATCGGTCCCGCCCTTGCGGAGCTGCCAGCCGCCGACCGCCGAGAGGTTCGGGTAGTAGTTGGAGCGCGCGGTGGTGATACCGGACTCGCGGGCATCGGAGAGCTTGGCGAGGCGGGCGAGCTCGGGCCGGCTGGCGCGGGCTGAATCCAGCGAAGCCTGCAGCTCAAAGTTGACCGGGGCGAAATCGAGGCTGCCGACGAAGTCAGGGACTTTGCGCATGCGCTCCTGCGTGTTCGTGGCAAACCCGAGGGCCTGACGGAGCGCCTCGGTGCCGAGACGGTAGGCGTTGCGCGCACTGATCAGGGGAACCTGGGCATTGGCGAGTGCGACCTCGGCGCGGAGCTTCTCGAAGGCAGAAACGGTGCCGGCGTCGAAGCGATCCGTGACGTTCTTGAGCTGCTGCTTGAGGAGATCGACGTTGGACTCCTGCACCTTGATTTTCTCGCGGGCGAGGAGGACATCGTAGAACCGGGTGCGGACCTCGAGGAGCGAGTCGTTGACCACGCCCTTCAGCTCCAGCATCGCGGCATCGCGGGTGAGCTCGGTGCTCTTGATGGACGAGCGCACGCCGCCGCCGGCGTAGATGGCCTGCGTGGCAGTGAGGCTGAGCGTCCAAGCGCGGTCGCTGGGCGGCGCATACGACGAGATTTCCTTCCCGTTATATTGATAGGCGCCGTTGGCGGAGACGTTCGGAATGGACTTAGCTTTCACTTCGACGACGACGCCGTCCTGCTGCTTGATACGTTCACGGGCCTGGCGGATCGTGAAATTATTATCGAGGGCGAAGCGCAGCGCGGTGGGCAGGTCGAGCGTTTCGGGCACGGGCTGCGTGGGCGCAGGCTGGGCCAAAGCGCTAGAAGCAACAGCCAGGAGGCTGAAAATAAGACGGTATGATTTCATGACAGCGGCAAATTATTTGGCGAGGGCGGGAGTGGCGTGGACGGCGGGCTGCACGCGCCGGATCTTGGAATGGTCACGGGCGATCAGCATATAAAACGCGGGCACCACGTAGAGCGTGAAGACCGTGCCGACGGCCATGCCGACGACGAGAACCCAGCCAATGCTGTTACGCGCGGCGGCGCCGGGACCAGTGACGAAGATGAGCATGAGGTGACCGAAAACGGTCGCGGCAGAGGTCATCAACACGGGGCGCAGGCGGGTCGCGGCGGCGCGGCGGATGGCATCGATCTTGGACACGCCTCCCTCTTGGAGGGAGTTGGCGAACTCGACGATGAGGATGCCGTTCTTCGCGATGAGGCCGACCAGCGTGATGAGGCCGATCTGGGAATAGATGTTGAGCGAGGTTTTCCAGAGGAAGATCGGCACCATCGCGCCGAAGATGGCCAGTGGCACCGAGCCCAGGAGAATGATGAACGGATCGCGGAAGCTGTTAAACTGCGCGGCGAGCACCAGGAAGATGAGCAGGCCGGCCATCACAAACGCCTTCCAGAGCGCGCCGCCTTCCGTGCGGAGTTGGCGGGACTGCCCACCGTAATCGATGGAGTAGCCGGGCGGGAGAATCTCGGCGGCCTTGGCCTCGAGCTTCTTCAGCGCGAGGTCGATGCTGGGGCCGACGCCGGTGATTTTAACGGAGTTGAGCTGCTGGAAGCGGTTGAGCGTGCGCGGCTGCACGGTGTTTTTCAGCGTCGCGATGGTGGACAGCGGGATGAGCTGACCGGCGGGGCCGCGGACGTTGTAGTCGAGGAGTTGGTCGGCATTGAGGCGCTGGCCACGCTCGACTTGAGGGATGACGCGGTAGCTGCGGCCGTCGTTGACGAAGCGGTTGACGTAGCCTCCTCCGAGCATCGAGCCGAGGTCGCGGGCGACGTCGCTGAGGTTGAGGCCCATTGAGGCGACCTTGTCCTTATCGATCTGAACCTCGACCTGAGGAAGATCGAATTTGAGATCGCTGTCGGCAAAGTAGAACGTGGGCGCACCGCCGGCGGCGTTGGCCTCGGTGTTAGCGTAGAGCACGAGTTGCTGGGCGTATTCGAGCATCTCGCGGTGATCCGCCGTGGAACGAATCACAAGTTCGATGGGGAATTGGCCACCCGAAGGCAGGGGCTCGGGCGTGGTGACGATCACCTGCAAGCCGGGGATCGTGGCCGCCGGCCCCTGCAGTGAGTCCTGAATCTGGATGGAAGAACGCTTCCGCTCGGACCAAGGCTTCAAAATGATGCCGGAGAAACCGAAGTTGGAACTGGTGAGTTGAAACGAATTTTCATACTCCGGCACCGTTTCGAACATCTTCTGAACTTGGGAGGCAAAGAGAACGTTTTGATCGATCGTCGAGGTGGGCGAAGGCTGGAGGATGCTGAATACGACGCCCTGGTCTTCCTTCGGCGCGAGTTCGTTTTGGGCGAACATGACGAACGGCACGATGAGGAGCGTGAGTAACACGGCGCCGGTGATCGTCACGGGCACCCAACCGAGGCTGGCAGCGATCATCTTTTCGTAGCGGTTGCGCACGCGGTCGAAGATGCGGTTGATCTTGCCGCTGAGCCCGGCCTCCTCGTGATCGTGATCCTTGAGGAGGTAGGCGCTCATCATCGGCGAGAGCGTGAGAGCGACGAAGCCTGAGACTGCAACGGCGCCAGCGAGCGTCATGGCGAACTCGCGGAAGAGCGCACCGGTGAGGCCGCCTTGGAAGGCGATGGGTGCGTAAACGGCGGCGAGCGTGATCGTCATCGAAATGACGGGGCCAACAAGTTCGCGAGCGCCGAGAATGGCTGCGTCGATGGGCGTTTTACCGTCGCGGATGTGACGTTCGATATTTTCGACGACGACGATAGCGTCGTCCACCACGATGCCGACTGCGAGCACGATGGCCAACAAGGTGAGCAGATTGATGGTAAAGCCGAGCATTAGCATCAATGCGAGGGCGCCGACCAACGAGAGAGGCATCGCTATGATGGGAATGAGCACAGAGCGGAACGAACCCATGAATAGGAAGATCACGATCATGACGATGATCAGCGTCTCAATCAGGGTGCGGAGAATTTCTTTGAGCGCGTCGTCGATGTATTTGGTGCCGTCGTAGGCGATCTTGACCTTGAGGCCGGCCGGGAGGGCGCGCTCGATCTCGGGCATGACGTCGCGGACGCGTTTGATGACTTCGACCGTGCTTTCCGTGGGGAGAACCCAGAGACCCATGAAAGTAGCCGTCTGGCCACCGAAGCGCACCTCAGTGTTGTAGTCTTCGGCGCCGAGCACGACTTCGGCGACATCGGAGAGGCGGATGATGGTGCCGTTGCGCTGGGCGACGACGAGTTTCTTGAACTCATCCACGTTCTTGAGATCGGTGTTGGCGACGAGGCTCACGCTGAGCATCGAACCCTTCGTCGAGCCGACGGCGGCAAGGGCGTTGTTAGCCTGGAGGGCCGAACGAACTTCGGCAGGGCTGATGCCGCGGGCGGCGAGCTGCTCGGGCTTGAGCCAGACGCGCATGGCGAACACACGACCGCCGAGCACATCGGCGCGCTGCACGCCTTTCACTGAAGAAAGGCGCGGCTGCACCATGCGGTTGAGGTAGTCGGTGATCTGATTCTGATCGAGCGTATCCGAGTAGAAACTCAGGTAAGCCGAGGCGAACTGACTATCGGCGGTCTCAACATTGATCGTGGGCGTTTCGGACTCGGCGGGCAGTTCGTTACGCACCTGGTCGATCTTGGCGCTGATCTGGGCGAGGGCGGCGTTGGTGTCGTAGTTGAGGCGCAGGTAAACCTTGATGGTGCTGATGCCGGCGCTACTGGACGACTCGATGTAGTCGATGCCGTCGGCGCTGGAAATGACGCGTTCAAGCTGGGTGGTGATGTAGCCGCGAACGGTGTCGGCGCTGGCGCCGAAGTAGATCGTGGTGACGTTGACGACCGCGCTGTCGCTGCGCGGATACTGGCGGGTGTTCAGCTTGGAGTAGGACACGATGCCCACGACCAAGATGATGATGTTTACCACGAGCGCGATGACCGGCTTGCGGATGAACAGATCGGTGAAACTTTTATTTAGCATGGCGAGGATCTCCGGCGAACGGGATCAAGGAATCAGGTATTGGCCGGCTTGGGCGTGGAGCTGGACGAGGGCTGGACGGCATTGTTGATTTGCACGTGCGCGCCGTTGCGGAGTTTGAAAACGCCGGCGGTGACCACCTGTTCGCCGGGTTTGACGCCATCCTCGATCGCGACGAGATCGCCGCGCGTGGCGCCGAGCTTCACGATCTGTTGGCGAACACCGAGGTATTCCTGACCGGCGGCGTCCTTCATTTTCTCGATGATGAAAACCGAATTGCCGTATGGAGCGTAGGCGATCGCGGTGGCGGGCAGCACGACTTGCGGAGCGCCGATCGGGAGCTCGATCTCAACCTGACCAAACATGCCCGCGCGGAGTTGCTCCGAGGGATTGGCGATGAGCGCCTGCACCGAGACGCTGCGCGTGCTGGCATCCACTTCGGAGTTGATCGCGGCGACCGTGCCGAGGAACGGGGTCTTGTAAGCGTCAACGCCGAGGGAAATTTTCTGGCCGATGGTCAGCGCGGACAATTGGCGCTGGGGGACGCTGAAATTGACGTAGATGGGGTCGAGTTTCTGCACGGGAACAAGAGCGCGCCCACGGGCGACGAACTGACCGAGATTCACAAGACGGATGCCCACGCGGCCGTCGAAGGGCGCGCGCACGTGCTTGCGCTCGATGGTGGCTTTGAGGGCGGTGACTTCGGCGGTAGCCTGAGTAAACTGCGCGTTCGAAGCATCAAGCTCGGCCTTGCTGCTGCTGGCCTTCTCCACGAGTTCGGCAGAGCGGTCGCGCTGCAACTTGGCGAGTGCGGCCCGCGCCTCGGAGGCAGCGAGTTGGGCGACCTCAACACTGGTATCGAGTTCGAAGAGCAGATCGCCCGCTTTGACGGTGGCACCGTTCTCGGCGGCGATCTTGGAGATGATGCCGTCGGCATCGGCGGCGACCGTCACACCCTGAACGGGTGCAAGCGTGCCGATGACGTTAATCACCGGCTGCCAAGCCACGGCCCTGGCTTCATAAGAAGTCACGGCACTGGGTGGCTGAGTATGTGGGACCGAGGACAGCTCCTTGATCTGGGCAACTTTGACCGCGCCGAGGGCAATCACGACAACTGCGAAGCCACCGATGGCGATGAGGAATTTCTTGAACATGGGAGGATGGATTGAACTGGTAAAGTTGAAGCAGGCTGAGTGGAAAACTTAAGCCGCAGGACCGCCGCTTAGGGGCGAGGCGGTGGTCTCGGTTGCAGTTCCGAGCATAACCGATGCTTGCTGCGAAATTTTATTAAGGAGCTGAACGAGCGTCTTGCGCTCGGCCTCGGTCAGCGTGCGCATCAATTGGGCGGTGATTCGAAAATATTCAGGCAAGAAGTTGCGCAGGAACTCTTCAGCTTTCGCCGTCAGCAGGACCGACATCATGCGGCGGTCATCCGGATCGGGTTCACGTTTCACAAATCTATCTCGCTCTAACGTATCAATTAAACCGGTCATTGTGGCTCGGGTCACGCCCGCGGCATCCGCCAACTCGGCAGGCGTGCGTGGGCCGGCAACTCCGCAAGGCCCACCCAATAATTTCGCGGCGGAGGATTGGACGCTGCGCCAGAGGAGCATTAGCACACAAAATCGGCCTTGCGAAATATTGTGGCTCACCAAATTCCGATCTGAAACGCCGTAAGCCTCATCCCCTGCCCTCAATAGATGCAGGAAAACCTCGGAAGCCGACGGATCAAGGTCGGGAAATTCCTTCGCAGCTTCGAGTAAGCACTCGTAGCGCGGGAGGTCTTTAAGGAGCAGGAGTGGCATGATTTTTAGACGGAAATGAAACTATCAGGGGGCTGATAGTTAGGGTGCTAACTACAAAAGCAAGCGCCACGTTCTGTTTCCGCAGAAATTTCACAATGCGCCACTCCGCCACGCCACCATCACGCCTTCTCTGCGGGACGACGCAAAAAGACCCGCCCTATTCAGGCGGGTCGATCTACAAATCGGAGAGAGCGATTGATCAGTAGGAGATGGAACGAGCGGCGGCGATGACCGCCTCCGTCGTGATACCGAGTTCCTTGTAAACCAAGGGCGCAGGAGCGCTGATGCCGAAGCGGTCGATGCCGACGACTTTACCGTCGAGGCCGACATATTTCCGCCACAGGCCGCTGACGCCAGCCTCGACCGCGACACGCGCGCGGCACGACGGCGGCAGAATACTGTCGCGATACTCGGCCGTCTGGCGGTCGAAACGTTCAAACGACGGCATCGAGATCACGCGGGTGCCGGCGCCAAGTTCTTTGGCGGCAGCAATCGCGAGCTGCAATTCGCTGCCTGTCGAGAGGAGGATGAGCGTGAGCGGTGCAGTTTCCTGCACTGCGACGTAACCACCCTTCAACACACCCGCGCGGCGGATGTGCGGAGGGATTTCATTGAGAACCGGGACTGCTTGGCGGGACAATGCGATGAGCGTCGGGCCGTCGCCACGCTCGAGGGCGGCGGCGTAAGCACCGGCCGTTTCCTCGGGATCGGCGGGACGGATGACGTCGAGATTCGGAATGAGGCGAAGCGAGGAAACGGTTTCCACCGGCTGGTGTGTGGGACCGTCTTCACCGACGCCGATCGAATCGTGCGTGTAGATATAGATGACAGGGAGCTTCGCGAGTGCAGCGATGCGCATCGCAGGGCGCGAGTAATCCGCGAACACCAGGAACGTCGCGATGCTCGGGCGGAAAAGGCCGTCGTAAGCGACGCCATTTGCGATGGCAGCCATGCCGTGCTCGCGAATACCGAAGCGGATGTTGCGACCGCCACGGTTGGCAGCATCGAAATCGGGCGTGCCGTTGATGAGGTTGAGCGTCGAACCGTAGAGATCCGCGCTACCGCCGATGAGCAACGGAAGCTCCATCGCCAACGGCTGGAGCACGTCGCGGCCAGCGGCGCGAGTGCCACCGAGTTTAACATCGGGCGCAAAGAGCGGAATTTTCTCCAAGAGATGCGCAGCACTCGGGTGAGTGGTCGCAGAGTCGAGGAGCGTGGATTTCTCGGGGTTGGCGACGCGCCATGCCTTGAGCGTCTTGTGCCACTTGTTCGAGGTGCGGATGAGACGGTTCTTTTGCGCAGCAAAATAAGCGCGCACATCATCGCTCACGTAAAAATGCTCGTCGGCTGGGAGGCCGAGAGACGCGCGGGCCGTCTCGGAGAATTTCGCCCCACCCTCGCCGTGGCCCTTGGCCGTGCCCTGCACTTCGGCGATGCCTTTGCCGATGATCGTTTTGGCGATGATGAGCTGGGGTTTTCCAGACTTGGAGCGCTTGGCCTTGTTGAAGGCTTTGAGAATCGCGGCGAGATCGTGTCCGTCGATGGTCTGCACGTCCCACTCGATCGCCTTGAAACGCTGCGCAGCGCTCTCGCTCTGAGTCTTGTTTGCCATCGCGTCGAGGGTGACGTCGTTGGAGTCGTAGATCAGGATGAGATTATCTAGCTTCTGGTGGCCGGCGAACGCCACGGCTTCCATCGCGACGCCTTCCTGCATACAGCCGTCGCCCGCAAGACAGACGACGTGGTAATCAAAAATCGTGTGCTCAGCGGTGTTGAAACGAGCCGCCGCCATCTGGCCGGCGAGAGCCATGCCAACAGCGTTGCCGATACCCTGCCCCAGCGGGCCCGTCGTGCATTCGACGCCGGGAGTCTCGTGGAATTCCGGATGGCCGGGCGTGGTGCTGTGCAGCGCGCGGAATTTTTTTACCTGCTCGAGCGGCAGGTCGTAACCGCTCAGGTGCAGCCAGCTATAGAGAAACATCGAGCCGTGGCCGGCCGAGAGAATAAAGCGGTCACGGTTGAGCCAACGGGGACGCTCAGGGTTGTGCACAAGCGCATGGCCGTAAAGGACGGCGCCGATCTCGGCGGTGCCGAGCGGCAGGCCGAGGTGGCCCGAGGAGCACGCATGGACGGCGTCGATGGCGAGACCGCGGGCTTGATTGGCAGCCTTGGCGAGGAGGTGGGTTTGCAGGGTCATGTTTTAGGCGAAAAATTGATCTAAGCGCGGGACGATACTCGCAGACAAATGATTTTCGGGGCATAAAAAAAGCGAGCCTCGAAAGGCTCGCTTTGAATGAAAAACCCCATCGTTCGGATGAACGATTTAGCTGGCGGCGACAGTAACCTTAGCGGGAGCGGCGCGGAACTCGCGCTCCTTAACGGCGACAGCGGCCTTGCCGGTGCGACCGCGGAGATAGTAAAGGCGGGAACGCATAACCTCGGACTCGCGCTCAACCTCGACTTTGTCGATATTCGGCGAGTTCACAGGGAACACGCGCTCGACGCCCTCGCCGTAGCTGATACGACGGACGGTGAACGTCTCGTGGATGCCGGCGCCTTTGCGGGCGATGACAATACCGGAATAGATCTGGATGCGTTCCTTGTCGCCTTCACGGACCTTCGTGTGGACGCGGACACCGTCACCGACTTTGAACGGTGTGATGTCTTTTTTCACCTGAGAGGCGGTGATCTGGCTAATGATCGGGTTCATGCTTTGAGTTTAGTTGAGTAAATCGGGTCGAACGGAAGTGGTTTTTTCCAACTGACGCGCACGCCGCCATTTTTCGATTTCGGCATGGTTACCAGAGAGAAGAACATCTGGAACGGACATGCCCCGGAATTCGGCGGGACGCGTGTATTGAGGAAAGTCGAGCAACTTGTTAGTGAAGGATTCGTGCGTCAACGACTTTTCCTCGCCGAGCACTCCGGGGATAAAACGGGCGAGCGCATCGAGCACCACCGCGGCCGCCAGCGTGCCATTCGTGAGGACGTAATCCCCGATGCTGATCTCCTGGTCGATCACGCCATCACGGATGCGTTGATCGATACCTTCGTAATGACCGCTCAGAAATACGAGGTGCTCCTGCTGGGAGAGTTCAAGCGCCAGCGCCGGCGAAAGCGGCGTGCCGTCGGGCGTAAGATAAATGCGACGGCAGCCCGGCGTCTGCAGTTGCTCAATCGCGGCGAAGACTGGCTCGGGCTTCAAAACCATTCCAGCGCCGCCACCAAACGGACGATCATCGGCCGTGCGGTGCTTGTCGGTGGTCCACTTGCGCAAATCATGCACGTCCACCGCAAGATGTCCCGCCTCTATGCCGCGGCCCAGAATGCTTTCGGTCAAGAAACCGTCGAGCATCCGCGGAAAAAGCGTAACGATATCTATCTGCAACATGTGTGAAGGCGGGGCGCGTAAGGTTAAAACGAAAAATCGCCCTAACCTTGCGGTTGGGCGACTTTCAAAACGGAGAGAAAGCCGGTTTAGCTCGCGACCGGAGCAGCAACCTCGGCGGCGGGAGCCGCGCGGCGAGCGCGCTTGATCATCGCGTGGAGCGTGTCGGTGGGCTTGGCACCCTTGGCGAGCCAGTAATCGACGCGGTCGAGCTTCACTTTGAAACCGTTGGCCTTCGCGCGCGGGTCGTAGGTGCCGATCGTTTCGACCGGGGCGCCATCACGGCGGGAACGGGCTTCGGCGATAACCACGCGGTAGTGCGGTTGGTGAATGGCGCCGATGCGGGTAAGACGGATTTTGAGAGCCATGACTATTGATTTACGGGTCGGTTCTTAGTTGAAAAGCGGAAGAAAAAACCGGCCCACAATCAGCTTGTCAAGCCCCTACTCCCGCCGCTCTGTTCCCCTCTCTTATGCTCAAAGCTGGCATCGTCGGTCTGCCCAACGTAGGCAAGTCCACTCTCTTCAACGCGCTCACCCGCTCCCGCAAAGCCGAGGCTGCGAACTACCCGTTCTGCACCATCGAGCCCAATGTCGGCGTCGTCGTTGTGCCTGACGAGCGCGCCTATGTGCTCCAGAAAATCGCCAAGACCAGCGTCGTCATTCCCGCCGCCATCGAGTTCGTGGACATCGCCGGTCTCGTCGCCGGCGCCAGCAAGGGCGAAGGCCTCGGGAACCAATTCCTCGCCAACATTCGCGAGGTTGATGCCATCGTTCACGTGGTCCGCTGTTTCGACGGCGGCGACGTCATCCACACGATGGGTTCTGTCGATCCCGTGCGTGACATCGAAATCATCATCACCGAGCTCGTGCTTGCCGATCTCGACGCCGTCGCCAAGCGCATCGACAAGACACAGAAGAAAGCCAAGTCCGGCGATAAAGATGCCCAAGCCGAACTCGCCCTGCTCGAGCGCCTCACTCCGCATCTTAATTCTGGTCAGACCGCCAACACGATCGTGGCCACTCCTGAAGAGACCGCGCTGATGAAGCTATTCCAGCTCCTTACCGCGAAGCCCGTGCTCTATGCGTGCAACGTCGCCGAGAGCGATCTTGCGACCGCTGAGCAAAATCCCTTCGTCCAAAAAGTCGCCGCGTTCGTGAAGGCCCATCACGACGCCGCCTACGTGCCGATCAGCGCCAAGATCGAGTCCGAGCTCATCGATCTCCCTGCCGACGAAGCCAAAGCTTTCCTCAAGGACCTTGGCGTCGATGACTCCGGTGTTTCCTCACTCATCCGCGGCACCTATGAGCTGCTCGGCCTTCAGACCTATTTCACCGCCGGTGAAAAAGAGGTCCGAGCCTGGACTATCAAGAAGGGCTGGAAAGCCCCGCAGGCCGCCGGCGTCATTCACACCGACTTCGAAAAAGGCTTCATCAAAGCCGAAATCGTTTCTTACGCCGATCTGACGCGCCTTGGCAGTGTTGCCGCCGCGCGCGAAGCGGGAAAATACCGTCTCGAAGGCAAAGAATACACCTTCGCCGACGGCGACGTCGCGCTCTTCCGTTTCAACAATTAAGGTTCCTCGCTGTTTTCAGTAGGTAGAGGGCAGGTCGAGGTGCCCGGCGGTGAAGTAAAGCATGATGATGAGGTTCTCGGTCGAGCGGAAGCCGCGGGCCTTGCGCTTGACGGCGGAGAAGACGCTGTTGAGGCCCTCTAGCAGGCTGTCGGACTTAGGCTGATACTTGGCCTAGTAATTGCTATGTAATTGGATATGGCCCGATACGTGACTATTGACCGAG
>JANXLP010000535.1 GCA_025355125.1 Opitutaceae bacterium
GATGACTCGGTCATCAGCGTGCAACGCGCACATAACAAGGCCAACCTTGTCATCACGGTCGATCTCAGCACCGGCTCTGTCGTTTTCACCAAGATCAACCCCCAGAACGGCGTTTCCACGACTGCCACCTCGGATTTCAACAACCCTTCGAGCTCCCCTGTCGTCACCAACAACGGGACCATCCCCCTTCCCGTTTGGACAAAGCCGGTCTATGACCTGCGCGAAGCCACCACTGTCACCGTCGTCGAATTGGATATCGGCATCCTGAAGACTAAATTGGAGACGGCCCGCGACACCTCCCTGCGTGCCCTCGGCACCGCCGACACCGCCACCGGTTACTTCGATTTCAGGGGGCTCGTTTACGTCAATCTCAAGGGCGCTTCCGCCTCCTCCCCCGCCGCCATCCGCCTGATCAACGCCCCCAATCTTCCGTATAACGAAAGCGTTTCCAACGTTAGCGGCTCGGGCGGCTTTTCCATCGCGACCAACGGCGGCATCTACGTCAAAGGTGACTACAACACCAGCGCACCGGTTCGCGCCCTCGCTCCCAATATTGGGTTGCCTGTCTATCCCCGCTCTGAAGACGGCACCGCCGGCCACGTCCCCGCCATGCTCATCGCCGATTGCATCACGCTCCTTTCATCTGCGTGGAGCGATCCTAATTCCTACGCCGGTAGCCCCCTCACAGCGCGTGTCGCCACCGCTGGCACCACCTACCTCAATGCCGGCCTCCTGACCGGCAACATCCCCTCCACCGCGACAACGACGAGCGGCGGCGCGCAAAATCTCGTTCGTTACTTGGAAAATTGGTCCGGAAAAAACGTGAATTTCTTCGGCTCTATCGGCCGTCTCTTTACGTCCACTATCTTCAATGCTCCCTACGGCGGTGTTGGCACGGTCTATAACCAGCCCAATCGCGGCTTCACCTTCGATCACAACATCCTGCTCTACGCCCCCCCCGGCACGCCCAACACCACGTCCTTCAGCCGGGGCAGTTTCTTCACTTGGTGATCCGCGCGCATGATCTCACGCCGAGAGCCGCTCCCGGTGCGCTCCTCCACGCTCCGCCCTTTTCCCCACCCGTCCGTCCTCGCCGCGGCCCGACGCAGCGCCCCGCCCTTTGAACCGGGCTCCGCGCCACCCTTCGCCGGCAGCGAATCCGAAATCCTCAGCTTCGGTCAGGGCGAACACAGTTTCGTGACCCTCCGCGCCCGCCGCATGATCCGGCAGGGCAAGCTCACCGCCGCGCAACTCGGCGAACCCGAGGCCGGCCCCGATCCCGCCGTCACCGCCGTCATTCCCGCGCGCAACGAAGCCGCCACCATCGCCGCAGTCGTTCGCGAATGCTTCAACTACGCCGCCCACGTCATCGTCGTCGAAGGCGGCTCCACCGATGACACCGCCGAAGTCGCCCGCGCCGCCGGCGCCCGCGTCGTCCGCGACACCGGCCTCGGCAAAGGCGCCGCACTCCGCCTCGCCATCACCCACGTCGAAACCCCGATCAGTGTCTTCGTCGATGCCGACGGCTCCCACGACCCCATCGACATTCCCCTCCTGGTCGCGCCCCTCCACGCCGACCTCGCCGACCACGTCACCGGCTCCCGCCTCCTCGGCGGCTCCGATGAACTCCACGGCGGCGGCGATGAATTTCTCCGCCTCGCCGGCTCCGCCTTCATCACCTATCTGATTAACCGCCGCTACGGCACCCGTCTCTCCGATTCTCAAAACGGTTTCCGCGCCGTCCGCACCGCCGACTTTCGCCGCCTCGATCTGCACGCCCGGCACACCACCATCGAAATGGAAATGATCATGGCGACTCTCGCCGCCGGCCTGCGCGTCGCCGAAGTCCCCACCCACGAGCGCCCCCGCGCCGCCGGCTTCTCCAAAATTTCCCTCGCCCGCCCCGGCACGTGGTTCTCCTACGGCTGGTGTCTCGTCTGCGGCCTCTGCCGCCGCCGCACCACACTCAACGACGCCGCATGAACGTGCTGAACTTAGCCCTGTTGGCGTCGGGTCTGCCCTACTCGCTACCCGCTACCCGCTACTCGCTACTGCTCGCATGACCCCGGCTCCCTACCAAGCCGTCATCGGCGTGTGGGACGGCCACGACGCCGGCGCCGCGCTCATCATCGACGGCCGCGTCGTCCTCGCCCTCAACGAAGAACGTCTCTCCGGTCGCAAACTCGACGTCGGCCTCCCTGTCCGCGCCCTCGCCGCCCTCCGCGCCGCCGCCGGCAACCTCCGCATCGCCTACGCCCCCACCACCTCCGATCCGGCAAAAACCCTCACGCGCGTTTTCCCGTCGATGAAGGAAAACTATTACAAGCTCCGCCGCCGCCTCACCCCGCCCGGCCCGCTCCACAGCCTTAAGCAACGCGCGAAATATTCCCTCACCCAGCTCCCCACCAACGCCTTCTTCCGCGCTTGGGCCCGCCGCTCCTTCGCCGCCACCCTCGCTGTCCCCGCCTCCGATATTTTCCTCGTCGATCACCACGCCGCCCACGCCGCCTCCGCCGCCTACTGGCCGCAGTGGTCCGGCGACGCCACCATCGTCACCCTCGACGGCATCGGCGACGGCGAGTCCGGCTCCGTCTGGTCGTGGTCCGAAAAAGACGCCGCGCTCACCCCACTCCTCTCCATCCCCGGCAGCGCCTCCCTCGGTCTCTTCTTCGAGCACATCACCAACGAACTCCAGATGCGCCCCCTCGAAGATGAGGGCAAGGTCATGGCCCTCGCCACCTACGCCGCCGAAACTCCCCTCGAGGCCAACGTCTTCCTTCGCTGGTTCTCCCTCACCACCGACGCCCGCGGCCTGCCCGTGCTCCGCTGCTCGATTCCGCCCACGCACATGGCCCGCGCCGTCGCCGATGTCGTCTGGTGCACTCCGCGCGAGCAAGTCAGCCGCATGGCGCAGCAGACCCTCGAGCAACTCGTCCCGCGCTTCTTCCAACTCCTCGCCAACGCCACCGACTGCGGCAATTTTGGCTACGCTGGCGGCGTCGCCTCCAACATCAAAGTCAACC
Source organism: Opitutaceae bacterium (assembly GCA_025355125.1). Classification (GTDB taxonomy): domain Bacteria; phylum Verrucomicrobiota; class Verrucomicrobiia; order Opitutales; family Opitutaceae; genus Tous-C4FEB. Next base: position 3,024 of record JANXLP010000535.1, read on the forward strand.
GCCTCATCCGCACCACGCCCGGCGTCGAACGCCTAGAGGTCTGCCCCGCGATGGGCGACGGCGGACTCGCCCTCGGTGCCGCGCTCGCCACATGGCACCGCGTCACCGACCGCCGCCCGGAACCGTTCAACGATTTCCGCCTCGGCACCGATCACGGCGACCTCGGCCTCGACGCCGAGAAATTCGCCCGCGACGCCGGCGCCCAAATCCTCCGCCCTGCCGACATCGCCAGCGCCGCCGCCGAGCGCATCGCCGCCGGCGAGATCGTCATGTGGGCCCAGGGCCGCATGGAACTCGGCGCCCGCGCCCTCGGCGCTCGCAGTATCGTCGCCCGCGCCGACAGCGTCGCCGCCCGCGACGACCTCAATCTCCGCCTCAAACGCCGCGTCTGGTATCAACCTTTCTGCCCGTCGATTCTCCTCTCCGAAGCGCCGTCGCTCCTCGCCGATTACCGCGGCGACCGCGACGTGAACCGCCACATGACAATGGGCTTTCTCACCACACCGCGCGGCCGCGCAGCCCTCGCCGGCGCCGTCGGCCCCGACGGTTCCTGCCGCCCGCAGATGGTCGCCGCCAATCCCGCCGAGCCCTGGTATCGCCTCCTCGAAAACGTCCGCGCCCTCACCGGCACCGGCGCCGTGATCAACACCAGCCTCAACATGCACGGTAAGCCCATGTCCGATACCGCCGCCGGCGTCGTCGAAGCCTGGCTCGAGAGCGGCGTCGAGCACCTCGCCCTCGGCTCCGCCCTGCTCACCAAAAAATCCCGCCCCGCCCCCGTAGCCGCGAGCGCCAGCGAGTGGACCTCGCCTTCCGCATGACGCCCCGCACCCAGCGCATCGCCTTCTTCACCTTCGCGTGTCTCGCCCTCGCCGCGACCGCTTGGTGGGCGCTGCGCACCGCCGATCTCTCCATCGAGGCCCAGCGCAACGTCGTCCCCGTTTCCACGATGTGGGGCCTGCACGCATGCGTCATCGCGATCTTCGCCGGTCTCGGCGGCGCCGCCCTCCCCCTTTACCGCATCCTTGGCCGCCGCCGTGCGCTCACCGCGCTCGCCCTCGTCATTCTCGGCTTTTTCGCCTGCGACCTCGCGCCGCGCACGTATCGGATCTTCTTCGACGAGCATCTCTACATGCAGATCGGCCAAACCATCGCGCATACCGGTCGCGCCGAGGGGGCCAATTACGCCCGCGCCGAATACGGCCAGTTCGAGATGTATAGCGCGTGGACCAACAAGCAGCCCAACGGCCTGCCCTACCTGCTCTCGTGGATCTACCGCACCGTCGGCGTCTCCGATCGCTCTTCCCATTTTCTCAACCCCGCCCTCACCGGACTCGGCGCCGCCGCACTCTACCTCGGTCTCTCGCTCGCACCGTGGGTCCTTCCCGCCGGTGCCGCCCTCGCCGCCGCCCTCCTCTTCATCTTCACGCCGCTCGTCCTCTGGTGGGGCAACACGGTCGCCGTCGAACCCAGCGCCGCCGCCACCGTCACCCTCGCCTTCATGGCCGCCTGCGCCCACGCCCGGCTCCGCGACCGCGAGTCCGCCCAAGGCATCCCCGCCAGCGCCTTATTCCTCGCTGGCACCGTGGGCCTCGCCGTTTATTTCCGCCCCGAATCGCTCCTGATTTTCCCGCTCGTCGCCGCCGTGCTCTGGTCCACCGAAGACCGCTTCATCGAAGATCTCTCCGCGTGGGGCGCCTGCGTCCTCGCCACCGCCCTCGCGCTCCCGAATTTGATGCACCTCTGGTCCATGCGCACCGAGGATTGGGGCGCCAACGACGGCCGACGCTTCGCCACTGAATTCATCGCCAAAAATTTCAAGAGCAACGCCGGCTACTTCTTCACCTCCGAATGGTTCCCGCTCGCCGGCACCCTCCTCGCCGCCGCCGCCGCCCTCTGGCTCCTCGTCAAAAATCGCGCCGCCCTCCTCACGCTCGGACTCTGGTTTCTGCTTTCGTGGGGCATCTTCGTGATGTTCTACGCCGGCGGCTATCACTACGGCGCCAGCTCACGCTACGCCGTCGTCTCCTGCGCGCCCGTCGCCGCTTTCATGGGCATCGGCGCCGCCGCTCTCTTCGCCCAACTTCGCCGCTGGCCCATTTTCCTCACCGCCGCCGCCGCCGCCGGCCTGATCAACTGGACCGCCTCCGCCCACTACGTTCCCACCGTGAGCCGCGAAGCCGCCGAGGCCCTCGCCGACGTGGACTACATCGGCCGCCTCGCGCCCACCCTCCCCGAAGGCGCGCTCGTCATCTCGCCCGATCCCTGCGTGTGGCTACTCAAGGGCATCAACTCCACCCAGTTTTTCAGCATCGAATCCATGGTGCGCGGCAGCCTCCGCGAACTGGTGAACCAATATCCCGGCGGCATCTACCTGCACTGGAGTTTCTGGCACACCGCCGAGCCCGCCATCGCACAGCAATCCGCCCAACTCCTAGCCGAGGTCAACGCCACGCCCCTCACCCGCATGACGAGCCAGGCCTTCAAACTCGGCCTCTACCGTATCGACACGCCCGAGGGCCTCGCGCGTTTCGGCGGATCAGAACCCGCGGCGAATCGCCGCGATTCCGATCTCGATAAACTCTTCGCGCGTTTCCGCGCCCAAGTCCCACCGCTCCCCGCGCCCATTCCTCCCGCGACCGCCGCGCCACCCAAATGAGCACGCTCTATTCCTGGAGTCGCCTCGCCGTGCGCACCGCCGCCGCTGCGGTCGGCGTCGAATCCACGCCCACCAAACTCATCTTCGTCGTCACGAAGCGTTGTCACTCCCGCTGCGTTTACTGCGACATCTGGAAAGTCAAAGACACCCCCGGCGGCCTCGACCACGAGCTCTCCCTCGACGAGGTCCGCTCCGTCGCACAGGCGAATCCTTTCCTCCAGTGGATTGATTTCACCGGCGGCGAACCCACCGACCGCCCCGATTTCGTGCACGTCGTGCAAGCCTTCGCCGCCGCCTGTCCCGATCTGCTGCTCGTTCATTTTCCCACCAACGGCATCGCCACGAAGCGCATCACCGAAACCGTCCGCGAACTCCGCGCCACCTTAAAAGCCCGCCTCGTCGTCACCGTTTCCATCGACGGCCCGCCCGCGCTCAACGACCGCCTCCGCGGCATCCGCAACGACTTCGCCCACGCCATCAACACCTTCGCCGCCGTCCGCCGCGAGCTCGGCCCCGAGCACATCTTCGTCGGCATGACGCTCCACGGCCACAAGGGCTCCACCGGTTCCACCTCGTCCGAACTCGTCGAACAAACCTTCGCCGCCGTCAACGAGGCCCTCGTCGCCAAAAACGAAGCGCCCATCGGCTGGGATGCCCTCCACCTGAACATCCCGCACTTCTCGTCGCACTACTACGGCAACGCCGCCAGCGCCGACGCCGATGGCTTCGGCGGCCCCGCCCACCGCGCCGAGATCGCCGCCGCCCTCCGCCTCGCCGCCTCCAAACCCAAGCCCGGCGTCTCCGGCATGCGCGCCGTCGAGCGCATCTACCGCGCCGAAGCCCTGCGTTATCTCGCCACCGGCCGCACCTCCATCGCGTGCTCCGCCCTCCTCTCGACGTCCTACCTTTCCGAAAAAGGCGAAGTCTATCCCTGCACCATCTGGGACAAACCTCTCGGCAACGTCCGCACCACCGGCTACGCGCTCATGCCCATCATCACCGCCGCGCGCCGCGATGGCGTGCGCCGCGCCGTCGCCGAGGGCAAATGCCCCAACTGCTGGACCCCCTGCGAAGCCTACCCCGCCATCGGCGCCTCCCCCGTCCGCTCCCTCCTCGCCCTCGCCCACGGCTAATTCCTCACGCCCCAAGCCTCACGCCTCTCCTCTCCATGTCCGTCTCCTCGCCCCTCGCCCCTCGCCCCTCGCCCCTCCTGAAGGCCCTGCCCGCGCTCGTCATCACGATCGTGCCCCTCGCCGCCTTCCTCGCGTTTTCCATCCAGCCCATGATGGGCAAACGCCTCCTTCCGATCTACGGGGGCACTTCGGGCACCTGGCTCGGCTGCATGGTGTTTTTCCAACTCGCCCTCCTCCTCGGCTACACATGGGCCGCATGGCTCGTGCAGAAAAGCGCCAGCTTCCAAACCCTCGCCACTACCGCCCTCGCGTTCGTCGCCGCCCTTTCGTTCCACCTCCCGTCCGATCAAGCCGACGCTACCGCGAGCATCCTCCGCGTCGTCTGGCGTCTCTCCCTCTGCTGTCTGCCCGCGATGGTGCTCTTGTTCAGCGCCTCGCCCCTCCTCACCGGTTGGTTGCGCCGCCGCGGCGAGGAAATCCCCTACTACCTCTACGCCATCTCCAACGCCGGCAGCCTCATCGCCCTGCTGCTTTATCCTTTCTTGATCGAAACGAAACTCGGCCTCAGCGAGCAGGCATTTTTCTGGCACGGCTGCCTCATCATCGCCGCCGGCCTCCTCGCCGCCGCCGGCTATATTTTACGCCAGACGACGCCCAACCGCGACCTCCCGCCTGCACCCACCGCCGCGGAGCCGCTCCCCGCCCGCACGCTCGGCGCCTGGCTGTGGCTCAGCGCGCTCACCTGCGTGGGTCTGCTCGGTGCGACCTACCAACTCGCCGCCGAAATGGGCTCCAGCCCGCTCGCCTGGGTCGGCCCCTTCGGCGTCTATCTTTTTAGTTTCATGGTCGTGTTCTCCGGCCGCTGGGTGCGCTGGATGACCCTCACCACCATCGTATGGCTGGCCGTGAGCCTCACCGGCTTCATGGTCGCGAAGGGCTTCACCGCCCACACCGTCAACGCCACGACCGCGTGGTGGCTCCTCTCGCTCACCGCTAACGGTAGTTTCCTCGGCAACGCCCTTCTCCACAACCTGCGCCCGGCGCAACGCTTCGAGCGCTTCTACCTCGTCCTGGCCGTCGGTGGCGTGCTCGGCGGCGTGCTCTCGAGCGCGATCATTCCTTATGTCCTCTCACAACCGATCGAGTTCATCCTCGCCTCGGTCGCGCTGCTCATCACCGGCATGGTGTGGCTCAACGGCGCGCGTTCGCCCGGCGTCGCTGTCGTCACCGCCAGCGTGTTGCTCATTCCCGTGCTTGGCCTCGGCCTCAATCAAGCCGGCCACGAAGCCATCGATGGTGGCAAGATCCGCCATGTCCGTGATCTCTACGGCCACATCATGATCAAGACCGACGCCCGCAGCGTCGTCCTCTCCAGCGACACCACCACGCACGGCACCCAACTCACCACCGACGCCGCCACCCGCAAACATCCCACGCTCTACTACTCCGAAAGCTCCGGCGTCGGTCGCGTCCTGGAAAAACTCCAGGCCGCCCGCCCACAACTCTCCATCGGCGTCGTCGGCCTCGGCGCCGGCACCCTCGCCGCCTACGCCCGCAAGGAAGACACCTTCCATTTCTGGGATATCGACCCGAAGGCGCTCCGCGTCGCTCGCGAAAACTTCACCTACGTCTCCGAAAGCGCCGGCAAAATCGACCTCATCCTGCGCGACGGCCGCAAAGCCCTCGAAGAATCGAAACAAGACTACGACGTGATCGTGATCGACGCCTTCACCGGCGACGGCGTGCCGTCGCATCTGCTCACCCGCGAGGCCTTGACCGTGTATTTTAAACGCCTCGCCGTCCGCAACGGCCTCCTCCTCGTGCACGCCTCCACGCGCTATTCGAATCTCTTCCCGGTGGTCGATGCCACCGCGCGCACACTCGGTCTTTCCGCCCTGGATATCATCACCGAGATCACCGCATCAACGCCTACCCGCGACTGGGACCCGACGCGCACGGAGTATATCGTGGTCGGCCATTTGGAGCAGATGCGCCAGCTACCCGCGTGGTTTCCCCTCGAAGAAGATCCTGAGCGCATCAAACGCACGCTCACCACGATGAACGTCTCAGTGATCCCGCAACAACTCATCTGGACCGACGAACGCAACGCCGCCATCGACGCCTTCGAGCTGAACAAATTCCTGTTCGAACCGTAAAAGAGGGCCGTGCCCGAGGTCGACCGTGCCCGAGGTGGGCCGTGCGCTCCGCGCGCGGCCAGTCACCCTCTCGGCCCCGCCGTCACTCCCGTCCCAGTCCGCACCTATTTTCCAGCAGGCGCAAACGCACCGTTACCCTCGTCGAGATAACGCACGCCGTTTATTTCCACGATCTGCAGATACTGCGACCACGTGCCGCCGCCGGGCAGCTCGCGACGCGCGTTGAGCCGCTCCGCCTTCACCCCGCGCAACGGCGGCGCGTCCGTGGCGACCAGCGCCTCGCTCAGCACGCGTCCATCCATCCGACCTGCTTCGTCGCGGTAGCCGAACAGCCAGAGGATCGTCGGCGCGAGATCCGTGTTCGCACTCGCGAGCGGATTGCGCACGCCCGCACGGAAATCCGGCCCGGCCGCGATCAGCGTGTTGTGCATGTCGGAGGCGCTCAGGCTCGCGTGATTGCCGACGCGTGGAGACGACGCCGCGAGGTCGGAAGTGTGCAGACCCGGAGTGCCGTTGGCGCTCTTCCCATCGCCCCAGCGCAACGACACGACGAAGTCCGGCTCATCCGGCGAGTCGATGTGCGCCGCCGCGAGCGGAAACGTCCCCTCGATCGGAGTGCGCGAGAAAATCACGCCCGCCCAATCCTGCGCCTGCACGTGCGCCGCGAGGCGATTCACCACCGCCGCATCGTGGCCACCCACGAAGAGCAGCGTGCTCCCGCCGTTGCTCACGGCGAGGACTTCGCCCGACTTCAGCCCGCCGGGCGCCGCGCGCTTCGCCGTGAAACCGGCGGCGGAGAGCTCCACCGCGACATCGACTTTGCGCGCGATGGTCGAGAACGCGTGATCGGAAACAACGAAGACATCCGTCGTCGCGAGAAGCCCGCGTTTTTCGAGATCTTCGAGCACAAGACCGAGATTCGCGTCGCTACTCTTAATTGCGGCAAGCGACTGCGCCGAGCCGGGGCCGGTGGCGTGTTGCGACGCGTCGGGCTCGGCCAGCCAGAGTAGCGAATAGGGCGGCACGCCGTCTTTCCACAACGAGCCGAGCAGCACCTGCGTGGTCCAGGCATCACGCGCGATTTTATCCTGCGTCGGTGCCGCCGCCGGAAACGCCCCGTGCGTCGCCATGAGTCTCGCCGCGAGTTCCGAGGGGAGCGTCGCGCCCTCGAAGATCACCGGCGAGGCCGCCGGCGTGTCCGCGCGCGGCGCGCGGTCGTGAAGCAGCGCGATTTGTTTTGAGCCGGCGATGGCGGTGCGCACGCCACGTGCGTGCAGCAGTTCGGCCACGGTCGGCGCACCGAGATAATGGCCGCCACTGATCGCGTCGCCTTTGGCCACGCTCGCGGGATCTTCGATGGCGATGGATTTCTGCGCGTCGATCGCAGGACGGTAATCAACGTTGGCGATCACGTGACTGCGAGCGGGATAGGCGCCGGTCGCCAGGGCGGTGCCGTTGACCTCGGTGGCACTCAGATAAACCGGATGATGCTGTGAAAAAAAGACGCCGCGCTGCGCGAGCGCCCAAAGCTGCGGGGTCGTCTCGGCCGTCACAAAATCGGGCCTCATCCCATCCCACACCACGACGACGATGCGCCGTGGCTCGGCGGCGAACGCCGCTGCGGCCAGAAGTAGAGAACAGACTGCGGCAAACGCGGAACGGAATTTCATGATAGAAGAAAACTACGGGAGCAAAAAACCCCTCCGCGCGCGAGCGGCGGAGGGGTTAAACCGATAACGGGCCGGATCAGAATTCGCCCGACACGGTGAGGAAATAGTTCCGCGTGGGGAGCACGTTGAAGAAGCCGACATTGCTCTTCAGCGAGTCGAGCACCTGCACGTGTTTATCGAGAAGGTTATTCACCTGCACCTTCACCTTGAAGCTGCGGAGGAAGCTGCCGTGGAGCTTCTGGCCGTAACCCAGCGCGAGATCGGCCAGCCAATAGCTGGCGCCATGGCCGATGTTGCCGGCCGTGGAGGCGTCGTTGGGATTGAGGCTGCCGTCGTAAACCTTGAAAGCGCCGGCATACTTGTCGGTGAGCGAGCCGAAGAAGCCGCCGTGCGAATAAAGCACGCCGAGGACCGCCGTGGAGTTGGGCACCGTGGGCACGTCGAGTTTCGATTTCTTAAACTCGGCGCGGTTGATCGAGCCGTTGACGTAGGCGTTGAAGCCGCCGCCGAGCTGATAAGTGAACTGCGTCTCGACGCCGCTGAATTTTGCGCCGTTGGCGGTGGAGAAATAGGGCTGGTTCGTGATCGGGTCGGTGATCGTCAGCGGGAAATTTTTGTAGTCGATGGAGTAAACGTCGAAGTCGGCGTTGAAGCGGTCGGTTTTATAGACGGTGCCGACCTGGTAGTTCATCGTCTCCTGCGGCTTGGCCTGATTGAGCGCGGGATTCGGGACGTAGAACTGGTTGTTGTTCGGCGCGAGGAAGCCCTTGGCGACTTGCGCGTAAGCCGACCAATCCGCCGCGAGGCGGTAGTTGGCGCTCAGGTAGGGGAGCGTCTTGGGCGTGGTCTGTTGGTAGTAGAGCGGCGTGCGCGTGGTCTGGTTGATCGGCGCTTCGATCTGCCGCGTGAAGCTCACGTATTTGATGCCGGGGTTGATCGTGAGTGCAGGTGTCGCGCGCCACACATACTCGGCAAACGGCTGGGCCGTCTTCAGGTAGGCCGTCATGTCGTAGGCGTAGCCTTTGACGGTGCTCTTCGGGGATTTGTTCGCGACGGGGTCGTAGTCGAGCGCTTCGGCGCGGGTGTAATCGATGCGGTATTGGTAGCGGGGATTGCGGGTGTTCTCCCACCACACGCCGGTCTTGAAGGTGCCGTGGTCGTCCTCGTGCGAGAGGAGGAAATAATTCCCCCAGGCGCGGTAGCGGTTGACCTTAAGCGCACCGGTCATGCTCGTCGTGGAAAGCACCGAACCGATGGTGGCTGATTCGTGGCTCTCGTTGTTGTAGGCGTAGGTGTAGAATTTATCGGTGAGCTGCCAGCCGTTCCCAAAGTCGGCATCGAGGGCGAGGTAATACATGTCCGCCTGTTTGGCCTGATAGTTGTAGCCCTTGAAATCGGTCTTGGTCGGATCACCGCCGAGGCCGTAGTTGCGGCCGAGCGTGTTGATCTGCGCCTGCGTGACGGTGGAGGGATTGTTGAATTTGATGTCGTTGTAGGTGCCGAGAAACGTGAGCGACACGCCCTTGCCGAGCGGCTGGAGGATCTTGGTGTAATAGGTGCGGCGCCACATGTCGGCGTTCGTGCGGTAGCCGGCGGTGTTGATGTATTGGAAGGCGCCGATGGCGGTGGTGCCATTGAGCGGGGCGAGCGTGCCGGTGTTGAACTCAAGGTGTTCGAGCTGCGTGCTGAAGCTGCCGTAGCTCGCCGTCGGGATGATGGCGGCGTCGCGGCGGGGATCTTTGGAATGGAGCGCCATCGTGCCGCCAAAGGTCGCATAGCCGATATCGCTGGCCGCGCCGGGACCGCGCTCAATGTCCATCCGGCCGATCATCTTCGCGGGGAAGTAGCTCGTCGTGTGGTGGGAGAAATCGTTGATGTCGCCAAACGGGATGCCGTCGTAGGTGACGTTGTAGGAGTTGTCGTCGAAGCCGCGCAGCGTGGTGTGCTTCGCCTCGCTCAGGCCGGGGCCGTTCGTTTCGACGTTGGAGACGCTGGGGGCGAGGTTCGCGATGGTCGCGTAGTCCGCGGTCGGCGTGATGTTGTTGGCGATGTAGCTCAGGCTGATCACCGATTTCGGCTGGAGCGCCTCGAGCTTCGTGTCGGTCGGCGCGGCGGTGAGCGCCGAGGTGCGGTCCGCGCTGACCTCGATTTCTTCCAGGCGCACGGTGGGCGCGCCGCCGTTGATGGCGTCGTTACCCTCGACGGCATGAAGCCCGGAGGCAGCGGACGCCAGAAGCGCCGCGATCATAAAAACTCGTTTACGGTGTGGTGTGGAATTCACCCGCGCACGCTGCGGGCGCCGTGTGACGAACCGGCAGCGTTTGTGTCACAGCCGCGTTAACGTCACAAAAACTTCGCCGTAATGTTCCCGTAATAAATTCTTAGCTTTGGGGCCGGTAAGCCGGATTCTGTGCCGCGCCTTGCGACGCTTCGGCAGTCATTTCTCTCAAGCCCGCCTTGCGACGAGCCAGCCCTCCGTAATTCGTGCGCTTGCGCGCCGTGACGACGGAGAGTGCGGCATACCCGTGACTATAGGACGAGCCGCCCAGTCACCTATTTTGCCTTGCACCGGAAGGGGTTTATCGTGCCGTCCGCCTCGCGGCGAACGCGGTGGGCTCTTACCCCACCTTTTCACCCTTACCCTGCATAGCCCGGCTTTCGCCGAGCGACGCAGGGCGGTATATTCTCTGTTACACTAAGCCGTCACCGCGCTTTGAGACGCGGCGCCTGCACTTGGCGTGAGCCTTATGCAGCATCCTGCCCTGTGGTGTCCGGACTTTCCTCTCCAAATTTCAAAAACGGACGCGGCGTTTAACCGCATCTCGGGATCAAAGAACTTGGAGCGACTGCCAGGCCCCAAAGCTAAGACTCCCAATAAACGATCCGCCCACAGTTCTCGCAAGTCGCGAGTTGGTTCGGTCCCAACGGGCCTTTGCCGCGCGCCGCGGTCTCGACCTCACTGGAAATCTTCAAGTGGCAGCCGTTGCAGTTGCCGCCGTGCGACGAAACGACCACCGGCTGCGTGCGCACCGCGATACGATCATAGAGCCGCCGCGCCGGCTCGCTCACCGGCTCGCGCGCCACCGCCACCGCCGCCTGCGCATCCTTCAACTCGGCGGCCAGACTCACCGCGCGCTCGCGCAGCGTTTTGATCCGCGCCTCGTGCCCCGAGATATTCGTCTTCAGCACCGCCTCGGCCGCCGAAAATTTCTTCTTCGCCTCATCCAGGCCATACATCAGCTCCAATTGCTTGCCCTCAAAGTCACCGATCTGCTTCTGCGTCGTCTCGATCTCGTGGCCAAGTGCCTGAAATTCTTCGTTCTTCCGCACCTGCGATTGCTGCGTCCGGTATTTTGCGAGCCTCGTCTCAGCGGAGCCAATTTCGGTTTCGAGCAGCTTTTTCTGCGTCTCCAGTCCCATCACCTCAGCCTTGGCGGCGTCGATAGCGGCCTTTTCGGCGGCGATCTTGGCTTCCACCGCCGCTACATCCTTGGGCGCGGCCTTCAATTGCGCCTCCAACCCCAGCCTTTTCGTGTCGCGATCTTGCAGAATTAGCAGCGTTTCGATCAGGGGACTCGGCATGAATCGAGGTTCTTGCCGGTGTCCCCACCCCGGTCAAACGAAAGCTTCGTTTTAAACGCAAAGGAAGGCCCTTTCCGACCGTATTTTTCTTCAAGAAAACCCTCGCGTCTGCGCCTGTTTCGCGAGAGATTTTTCCTTTCATTTTTCACCCTCGCACAACCCTTTCATGGCCGAACAAACCGACTCCGAACGCAACGTAATCAACCAGGCCGGCGCCGACGCCTACGACGCTTCGAAACTCGGTAAACTCGAGGGCCTCGAAGCCGTCCGCAAGAAGCCCGGCATGTATATCGGCGGCACCGATGAGCGCGCGCTTCACCACTGCGTTTCCGAGGTGCTCGACAACTCCGTCGATGAACATCTCGCCAACTTCTGCTCACGCATCGAGGTCAACATCCACGTCGATGGCTCCATCAGCATCCGCGACAACGGCCGAGGCATCCCCGTCGATATCCACCCGCAATACGGCATCCCCGGCGTCGAGATGGTGCTCACCACCCTGCATTCCGGCGGTAAATACGGCCAAGGCGGCTACAAATTCTCCGGCGGCACGCACGGTGTCGGCGCCAAGTGCGTCAACGCCGTCTCCGAATGGTTCGAGGTCGAGGTCTCGCGCGACAGCAAGGTCCACCACATGAAGTTCGAGCGCGGCAAGGTCGTGAAAAAGCTCGAGGTCATCGGCAAGGCCAGCGGCACCGGCACCTACATCAGCTTCAAGCCCGACGCCGAGATTTTTAAAGAGACCACGGTGTTCGTCTCCGCGCGCATCAGCCAACGCCTGCGCGAACTCGCGTTCCTCAATTCCGGCCTCGAGATCATCTTCATCGACGAACGTCCCGCCGAGCCCAAACCCGAGCGCTATTACTATAAGGACGGCGTCGAGGAATTCGTTAAGCAGATCAACCAGGGCAAAACCCCGCTGCACCCGAAGCCCATCCGTTTCCTCAAGGAAACCAAACTCCAGCTCGACGACAAACCCGCCGAGATCCACTGCGAGGTCGTCCTCCAATACAACGACACCTACAACGATCAGGTGATGTGTTACACCAACACGATTCACAATCCCGACGGCGGCACCCATCTCTCCGGCTTCCGCAGCGCCCTCACCCGCGCCATCAACCAGTTCGCCAAGGGCAACAATCTCCTGAAGGACAAAGATCCGCAAATCACCGGTGACGACGTCCGCGAAGGTCTCGCCGCCGTCATCTCGATCAAGCACAGCGACCCGAAGTTCGAATCCCAGACCAAGGTCAAATTGCTCTCGCCCGAAGTGGAGAGCGTCGTCGGTTCCGTGACCTACGAGGGCCTGATGCAGTATTTCGAGA
>JANXLP010000570.1 GCA_025355125.1 Opitutaceae bacterium
TCTCGAAACCGTGCTCGACGACTTCAAATCGGCTCCAAGCAACCTCGACCACGATCTCCTTTCCATCGCAGCCATGCGGCTTTTTTACACCCACTACTTCTTTCGGCGTGCGCATGAAATGGTCTATCCGCTTAAAACCAGCGAGGGGCCCGTGCCCATCGCCGCCGACAGCTCGATTTTCGATCTCCTATCCACCAACGAAGTGGGAAGCGAATCCTACGCCCGCAGTCTCAAAGCCGATGAAAAGCCGCTCCCCCTTCGCCAAGCACTCTCCACCGCAGCGCAGGCATTTCGGGTGATTGATGCTCCTACCCAAGGCATCGTCGTTCCCTATGGCGTCAAGGGTCGCGCTATCATCGGCGAACTCGCAGCGGCGTTTACGTCGGAGGACGTTCCGCTTAATCGACAAATCGTCCTCTTGCGCCGCGCCCAACAATACACGGTCAACGTCTTCCCGGGTATGCTGAAAAAACTCACCGAGGTCGGTGCTGTTCGCGAAGTTCAACCCGAATCAGGCATCTACTATCTCGATGATCGCCACTACCACGATGAACTCGGTGTGACGCACGAAGCCCTCTCGGAACTACCCTTAAACCAAGCCTGATGAATCACTCCACCCCCAAGAACAGCATCTCGTTCACCCTTCGAGGGCGCTACGCCCTTTTCACTGACCCGCTCACTCGTATCGGCGGGGAAAAGTGTTCCTACCACATCCCCACCTACGAAACCCTCAAAGGTGTCGCCGAGTCGATCTATTGGAAGCCAACCTTTATCTGGTTCGTCGACAAAGTTCGCGTCATGCGGTCCATCCGAACCGAAGCGAAGAACGTCAAGCCGCTCGACTACAGCGGAGGCAACACGCTCGCCACCTACACCTATCTTGCCGATGTAGAATATCAGGTCGTCGCCCATTTTGAATGGAATCTCCACCGGCAAGACATGGCGCATGATCGGATCGAGGGGAAACACTTCGAGGTCGCCCAGCGCATGCTCGGCAAAGGTGGCCGCCGCGACATCTTCCTCGGCACGCGTGAATGCCAAGGCTACGTCGAGCCTGGCATGTTTGGCGCAGGAACCGGCAAATACGACGGTGCCGGCGAACTCGCCTTCGGACTCATGTTTCACGGCTTCGACTATCCAGACACGATTGGGAAACCTGAACTGCACAGCCGATTTTGGCGTCCCGTCCTGCGCGACGGCATCGTCGATTTTCTGCGGCCAGACGAGCCCGACCACCAGAAAATGGTCCGAAAGTTCGTCCGTGCCATGCAGGCAAATCCACCCAGATCCGTCGGTCTGGCCGAGAAAGGACTCCTCGAATGAGCTGGCTCGAAAAACTCTCTCAGACCTACGAAAATTGCACGGGCAGAATGGACGCGCCTGACCAATCCGATCCGCTGCTTCCAATTTGTCACACGACCCAGAATGCCCATGTCGAAGTGGTCATCGACATCACCGGCACCTTTCGCCGCGCACGCGTGCTGGTTCGAGGAGATGATAAAACTATCATTCCGTGCACGGAAGCTTCGGGCGGCCGTGCCGGCTCGAAACCCACCAGTCACCCACTTTGTGACAAGCTCCAGTATCTCGCAGGAGATTTCCTCAAGTATGGCGGAGACGTGACGTCCGGTTTTTCGGCGAAGCCGAGCGAACCACACGAGGTCTATCTCGCGTTGCTTTCCGCTTGGTGCGAATCATCTCACCACCATCCGAAAATCGCAGCCGTCCTCACCTACGTCAAAAAAGGCACCGTCATCGCGGACCTATGCCAGGAAAGAGTTTTGTTCTGTGATCGTTCTGGAAAGAACCTGCTCAAGAGTTGGCATGGCTCATCAAGCGCAACACCCGAAATTTTTCGAATATTGCCAGCGGGCAATCCTCCAGAGGCTGCCTTTGTGCGATGGTCCGTGGAGGCGCCCGGCGATCCAGAGTCTCGTCTGTGGTTGGATGAGATTGTCTGGCAAAGCTGGATTAGCTTCTATTCGGAGACCAAGGCGTCACCCGGCCTCTGCTTCGCCACTGGAAAAATGGTCCCGCTGGCCACGCAACATCCGGCGAAACTCCGCCACGCAGCTGACAAGGCCAAACTCATTTCCGCGAACGATAGCAGTGGCTTCACATTTCGTGGTCGTTTCACCGACACCGACGGTAGTCAGGCCTGTGGAGTCAGCTTCGAGGTCACCCAAAAAGCCCATAACGCCCTCCGCTGGCTCATCGCCCGTCAAGGCCGCCGCGATGGGGATCAAGCCATCGTGGCATGGGCCCCGTCGGGCAAAGCCATTCCCCGCCTGGATCACGACTCCAACCAGTTCCTCTACGATAGCGCCGAGACTGCGCCGGCCGACTCAGTCAACGTCCCGGTGGCATCGTCCCACGCCCATGTCGCCCAAGCCTTCGCTCTGCGACTGAAGAAAAAAATCGGCGGCTATCAGGCCGAACTCGGCGACACCGCCGACATCGTCGTGCTCGCGCTTGATTCCGCCACCCCGGGCCGCATGGCGATCACTTTCTATCGCGAGCTTCGGGCTGCCGAATTCCTACAGCGCCTCGAGGCATGGCACGCCGAATCTGCGTGGCATCAAAACTACGGAAAATCCCACCTTTTCGTCGGTGCCCCAGCGCCCCGAGACATTGCTGAAGTCGCTTACAGTCGCCGTCCCGACGACAAGCTCCTCGCGGCAACATGCCGCCGTCTCCTTCCCTGCATCATCGATGCGATCTCGATACCACGCGACCTCGTGGACAGCTGCGTTCGTCGCGCCAGCAATCGCACCGGCCTTGAACCATGGGAATGGGAAAAAACTCTCGGCATCGCCTGCGCCCTCTACCGCAAACAAACCATCCACGAAAAAAACTATCTTATGGCACTCGAACCCCTCCGCACAGACCGGGACTACCTCTACGGCCGTCTCCTCGCTCTCGCCGAACGATTGGAAAGCTACGCGCTCTATCTCGCCGGAGATAACCGGGCAACCAACGCGGCCCGCCTCATGCAGCGTTTCGCCGATCATCCCTGCGATACCTGGCGCACGCTCTACCTCGCACTTGATCCCTACCGGGCGCGACTCCGCACTCGTAGGCCCCGCACTCTCCATTTCTTAGAAACCGAAATTGACGCGATCATCAGTGCTTTCGTCCCGGCTGACTTCACGTCACCCAACAAACTCTCCGGCGAATTTCTGCTCGGCTATCACTGCCAGCGCGCCGCGCTCAAAGCCAAACCCGAAGCCAAAGATCAGGAAGACCAAGACCCCACAACCGCAGAAACCGAGACTAACTAATTCTCATCTCAATCCAACACCCACCCATCATGAGCCTCAGCCACAAAATCGATTTCGCTGTTATCTTCTCTGTCAAAAACGCCAACCCCAACGGCGACCCACTCAACGGCAATCGCCCGCGGACGACCTACGACGGTTACGGCGAACTCTCTGACGTCTGCATCAAACGCAAAATGCGCGACCGTCTACTCGAAGCGGACATCCCGATTTTCGTTCAATCCGACGACCGCAAGAAGGACACCCACGGCAGCCTCCGCAATCGTGCCGATTCTGTGATCCCAAGCGGGAAAACCCCGGAGGAGATCGCGAGAATCGCCTGCGAGACATGGTTCGACGTGCGTGCCTTCGGTCAGCTCTTCGCCTTCAAAGAGACGAAAAAGGCGAAGAAACTGAAAGCTGAGACCGCTGAAGACCCAGATTCACCCAAGGCTGAAAAGGGCGTTTCCATCGGCATCCGCGGTCCGGTCTCTGTTCATCCGGCCTTCAGCGTTGTCCCCGTCAGTGTCACCAGCACCCAAATCACCAAGAGCGTGAGCGGCGAAGGCGACGGTTCGAAGCGCGGCTCCGACACAATGGGTATGAAACACCGCGTGGACCAAGGCATCTACGCCTTCTTCGGCAGCATGAACCCGCAACTCGCCGTCAAAACCGGCTTCTCCGATGCGGATGCTGAAAAAATCAAATCCGTGCTCACAAAACTCTTTGAGAACGATGCATCCTCGGCTCGTCCTGATGGAAGTATGCGCGTTTTGAAAGTCATCTGGTGGAAACACAACAGCGCCAGCGGGCAATACTCGGCCGCTAGAGTTCACGGGTCCGTCAAAGTGAAGAACGATGCCGAAGATCCTTTCAGTATCGCGAACCTTGAGGGCTTGGCTCCGGAAATCATCGACGGCTTTTGACCGTCGAAGAATGGATCTGAGCTCCCGCCCGTCATGCCGTCGGCCCCTGCCCCGAATCCCGCGCTCCCGCCCATCCACACGGTGCGCGGCCAGCGCGTGATGCTCGATAGCGACCTTGCCCGGCTCTACGACATTCCGACGATGGTCTTCAACCAAGCCATCAAGCGAAACCTTGCGCGGTTCCCGCCGGATTTCATCTTTCAGCTTACCCGCGAGGAGCTTGGAAACTTGAAATCACAAATTGTGATATCAAGTTCGGAGGCGCCCGGGACTTTAAGGTCACAAAATGTGACCTTAAAGAAACCGGGCCACGGCGGTGCCCGCAAACTCCCCTGGGTTTTCACCGAGCATGGCGCGATCATGGCCGCCACGATCCTCCGTAGCCCGCGAGCCGTCACCATGAGCGTCTATGTCGTCCGCGCCTTCGTGCGTATGCGCGAAGAATTGCTCACCAACGCCATCATCCTCAAGCGCCTCGCGCAGCACGACAAAAAGCTGCTTGAACACGATCTCGTCCTCCAAGACGTCGTCGAAAAACTCCTGCCCCTGCTCGATCCTCCACCCTCACCGCCGAAGCCCAAAATCGGGTTTCACCAGGGCAACCGCTGACCGCCTTGCGGCCCGATCCATGCCCGTCGCCGCCGAAGACTCCGTCGCCATCTCGGCGCTCCAGCATTTCGCCTTCTGCCCGCGCCAGTGCGCGCTCATCCACATCGAGCGCGCCTGGGAGGAAAACACCCTCACCTCCCAAGGCCGCGTCCTTCACGACCGCGCCCACGAGGCCGGCGGCGAAACCCGCCGCGATCTTCGTATCGCCCGCGCCCTCTCCCTCCAATCCGCCGCCCACGGCCTCCACGGCGTCGCCGATGTCGTGGAGTTTCACCGCCAGCCCGATGGCGCGTGGCAACCGTTTCCCGTCGAATACAAACGCGGCCGCCCCAAGTTCACGCCCATCGACGCCGTCCAGCTCTGCGCCCAGGCCCTCTGCCTCGAAGAAATGCTCGCGGTCCGCATCATCGCCGGCGCGCTCTTCTACGGCGAAACCCGCCGCCGTCAGGATGTGACCCTCGATGACGAACTCCGTGCCGAAACTCTCCGTCTCACCGCCGCCGTGCGCGCGATGATCGTCTCCGGCACCACACCCGCTCCCGTCTATGCGAAGCACTGCCATTCCTGTTCGCTGCTGGCGCGCTGCCAACCCCGCGCCGTCGCCCGCAGCGCCTCCGCCTACCTCGCCCGCCTCATCACCGCCGCCGACTAACCCACCATGCGCCGCCTCCTCAACACCCTCTACGTCTCCACCCAAGGCGCCTACCTCCGCAAAGAGGGCGAGACCGTCGTCGTCGAAGTCGAAAGGGAAATCCGCCTGCGCCTCCCGCTCCTCAACCTCGGCGGCATCGTCTGCTTCGGCAACGTCATGTGCAGCCCGTTTCTGCTCGGCGCCTGCGCCGAAGCCGGCATCGCCCTCTCCTTCCTCACCGAATACGGCCGCCACCTCGCCGATGTCACCGGCGCACCCTCCGGCAACGTCCTCCTCCGCCGCACCCAATACCGCCGCGCCGACGACCTCGCCACCAGCGCCACCCTCGCCCGCGCCTTCGTTGCCGGAAAAATCGCCAACACCCGCCACGTTCTCCGCCGCGCCGCCCGCGAAGCAACCACCGACGCGCCCGCCGTCGAAGCCGTGGCCGATACGCTCGGTCATCGCCTCCGCGCACTCGCCGCAGCGGATAACCTCGACACCGTGCGCGGCCTCGAAGGCGAATCTGCCGCGCAGTATTTCTCAGTCTTCAGTCACCTCATCACCCAACAGCGCGAGGCCTTTCCCTTCGGTGACCGCAACCGCCGCCCGCCCCTTGATCGGGTCAACGCCTTGCTCTCCTACCTCTACACGCTCCTCCGCTTCGACGCCGCCGGTGCGCTTACGGCCCACGGGCTCGATCCCGCCGTCGGCTTTTTGCACCGTGATCGCCCGGGCCGCGCCGGTCTCGCACTCGACCTCATCGAAGAATTCCGCGCTCCGCTCGCCGACCGCCTTGCGCTCACCTTGATCAACCGCCAGCAGATTCAGCCTCAGCACTTCCGCACCACCGAAACCGGCGCCGTCCTTTTCACCGACGACGGGCGCAAAGAAATCCTCACCGCCTGGCAGAAACGGAAACAGGAGGAAATCGAGCATCCCTTTCTCGACGAAAAGATCCCCATCGGCCTGCTCCTCCACGCCCAGGCACTGCTCCTAGCCCGCCACCTCCGCGGCGACCTCGATGCCTATCCGCCCTTCGAGTGGCGGTGAGCCCGACCAACCCATCTCACTATGATGATCCTCGTCAGCTACGATGTCGCCACCTCAACGCCCGACGGCCAACGCCGCCTGCGCCACGTCGCCAAAGCCTGCCTTAACCACGGACAACGAGTCCAAAACTCAGTCTTTGAGTGCCTCTTGGCCAACGACCAATGGGTCGCGTTTCGGGCGGAACTATTGCGCATTGCCGATTTGAATCACGACAGCCTACGCTTCTATTTTCTGGGCACCGAATGGCAGCGGCGCGTCGAACATCACGGGGCGAAAGCGACCCTCGACCCAGAAGGCCCACTGCTCGTTTGAAGCCGGACGCGGATCTATCCCGATCATAGCCCAGCCCTGTAATCCGCGAATTCTTTAGCCCCAAAGAGGCTAGCGACTTAAACGCTATTACGAAACTCGCCGGACCGCCGCTACCGCTTGGTCCGAAGCTTCCGCGAATTAGGTTCTTTGACAGTCACCCAGACAACCACTTCAGATTGCGCGGTCGCGCCCCCCACGGGGCGCGCGGATTGAAACGTGCCCACGAGCACGACCCCGCAGCCGGTCTGGTCGTCGCGCCCCCCACGGGGCGCGCGGATTGAAACGCAAAATACGGCCTGCCCGACTACGTGGTGACAGTCGCGCCCCCCACGGGGCGCGCGGATTGAAACGCAACAAGAAGG
>JANXLP010000592.1 GCA_025355125.1 Opitutaceae bacterium
TAGCCGATGGCGCGCAGCGCCGCGATGATCGGAGCCACCGCCGTGTGACCGAGGCCGATGGCGCGGCGGTTGGAGTCCGCGAAATGCACGTGCCCCACGAGCGCGCCCGCTTCGTGCAGCGCCGCCGCAGAATCAGCCTCCTCGATGTTCATGTGAAAAAGATCGGCGAGGATGCGGATATTATTCGTCCGCAGTGTGCGCAGCCACGTCGCCGTGTCGCCGAGGCGGTTAAACAAGTTAGTCTCGTAGCGATTCAGCGGCTCGTAAATCAGCGGCACCCCCAGCGCCTCCGCGTGCGCGCCGAGATCCTCCAGCGCCTCCGCCAGCCAGCCGAGCGCCTGCACGCGCGTGACGGTGCCTTCCCAGCGCCCCTGCATCGACCCAATAATCGCGGGCGCGCCGAAACTCCCGGCGACGTCCATGATCCCGCGAATAAACTCCCGCGCCCGCCCGCGAATCGCCTCATCCGGATGGGTGAGATGCAGCTTCTGCACGACCCAACCCGCCCCAGTGCCCACCGCTGCCACGCTTAAATTATATTTCGCGAGCAACTCCCGCAAAGGCGCCGCCGACACCACCTCGGCCGACGGCGGAAAAATCTCGATCGCATCGTAGCCGTGCGCGGACGCCTGCTCGCAGGCATCGCCCAGACCGTGCCAAAAGACAAACGGTCCGCCCTTGGCTTCGGGCACGAGTGAGACGGTGATCGCAGAGCGCATGGGGTGGGTTCGGGACAGAGCGAAAACAGCAACTCGCAGACTCCACGACGGCGAGCATGAAAAAACACTTCTCCGTCCCCTCGCCTACCGGACAGTGCGTCCGCCGCACCGCCGTCATTCCTCGCCTCAGCGGCCCGCCCGTCCCGTGATCCGAATTAGAAACTTCAGCGCGTAGAGATAGGAACGTTCCCGCACAACCGAGGGATCGCCCGCCGTGCCTTCGAGGCCAAGATCCGACAGGGTGTCGATCACCGTGCCGTCTTCCGGATGCTGCACGATCCACGTCAAAATTTTGATGAGTTTATCTTTGGGATAAATCTCCTCCAGATGATGCAATACCACTGGCGGCAGGTAACGCTCCACGGGTTGCTGAATCGAGTCCGGCACCGCCGCGACACAGAGAAGATTCCTCACCCGCTGCACGTCGTCGCCTTCGAGGCCGGGCTTCCAGGTCGAGAGACCGTTCCGCACGGCTTCCACTTCATCCTTGGTGTAGTCGGTGGCCTCTTCATCCGGCGCCGCAAACGGCGAAACCACGCCGCCATCCGAGGGCACGTTGAAATCCAGCGCAGCCACGTCCTTCGCCGTGATCTTCATCCACGGTGGCAACGGCGGCGGGGGCGCTGCCACGATCTTTGGCGTGGTGGCGACGGGAGCATCATCCGTCGCGACCGCGATGCGTCCGCGCCATTCCGCGATCAAGCCGACCGCCAGCCACGCCGCCAGCGCCGGCACCAGCCAGAGCTTGCCCGCGCGCGCCGCGAACCGTTGCGCGGCGTCCCAACGAAACAATTTCGCGCCGGCGAGACACCCCGCCGCGCCGATCAGCACCAGCGCCAGCAAACTGAACCGCGTCGCCACCAAGCCTCCGCCCGTGACCGAGCCTTGCAGCGCCTCGACCGCGTAACGCCCGGGAAAAAACGCCGACACATGCTGCGCCCAAGGCGGCAGGCTCGCGAGCTGCACCGCCACGCCGCCGATGATCAGCATCGGCAAAAAGATGCACTGCCCCAGCGCCTGCACCGCCGGCACGTTGTCCGCCATCGTGGCGATCACCAGCCCGAGCCCGATGAAGGCGAACGACACCGCCGTGAACGCCACCCACAGACCGAACGGATGCGCCGGCATCGTCATCCCGAGCGCAAACGCCAGCACCAGTTGCAGCGCGCCCGCGCTCAACACGATCAGGTAGCGCGCGATCACCGTGCTCGTGACAAACGCCCACGCCGGCACCGGCGTCAGCCGATAGCGCCGCCACACGCCGCGCTCACGCTCGCTCACCATCGTCGTCGGCAGGCCGAAGCACGCACCGCCGAGCACACTGACCGTGAGCAGTTCTCCCATGTGGCGGATCAGGGGAATTTTCTCGTGGCGATACAGCACCCAGAACGCCACGAGGAAGATCAGCGGAAAAAGATAACCATAGAGCAGCGCCATCTTGTTTCTAAAATGGAGCAGCAGTGACTGACGCAGGTGTTGGCTAAGGCCGTTCATGGCGTGGGAGTGCCCGTGGGCGCGACGTTCTCCGGGTGCGTAAGCTTTAGGAACACATCCTCCAGCGACGCCTTGCGCACCTGTAGATCGACGACCTCGGCGCGTTGCTCGACGAGAAATGCCATTAACGCCGCCAACGTCTGCGTCGCATTGGCCATGCGGAAATGCGCCTCGACGCCCTTGCAAAGCAACTCCGCCACTCCCGCCACGCGCGCGAGCGCCACCGGATCGAGCGGCTGCGCCGTCACGAGCGCGACGCTCTGCTGTGCGCTCGACTGCGCGATTAGCTCACGAGGCGCACCCGTGGCCACGATCTTGCCCTGATCGATGATCGCGATGCGGTCACAGAGTTGCTCCGCCTCTTCCAAATAATGCGTCGTGATGAGCACCGTGTAACCGTCGCGCTTCATGCGCAGAATCTCCTCGTGCAATTCGAGCCGCGCCTGGGGATCGAGACCGGTCGTCGGCTCATCAAGAATCACGAGTTCCGGCTCGTTCACAAACGCGAGGGCCAGCGCCAGCCGCTGCCGTTGCCCGCCCGACAGCGAGTCGAACGGCGCGTCCGCCTTCTCCGTGAGCGCGAAACGCTCCAGCAGTTTCTCCGGCGCGACCCGCTGGGGATAAAACGAGCCGAACATCCGCAGCGCCTCGCGCGGCGTAATCTTGTCCTGCAACGACGTGCTTTGCAGCGCCACGCCGATCTTCTGTTTCACCTCGCGCGGAAATTTCCGCGCATCGAGCCCGCCCACTTCGACGTCACCGGCATCGGCTTCACGGAGTCCGAGCAGACATTCAAGGGTAGTCGTCTTGCCCGCGCCATTGGGTCCGAGCAGACCGAAAATCTCGCCGCCGCGGATTGAAAAACTCACGTCGCGCACCGCCGCCGTGGTCCCGTAGTGCTTTCGCAGTCCACGAACGACAACTTTATCGGGCATAGGGCAACAGGGGCATCAGCCGGAATTCAACGCACCCGGCGACTTCTGCAACTCCAACCTGCAAGGAATCGTGCCGACCGAGAATCAAGGGTGCGGATAAATTGGTGCCAGAGCCCGGGATTGAACCGGGGACCAAAGGCTTATGAGTCCTCTGCTCTACCACTGAGCTACTCTGGCGGAGTATGAATTTCAATTACTTACAAAGGTGAAATCGAGTTAACTTGAAAATTATACGTCACTTTTATACAAGCAAAACATGGAAAATGAGATTGCTGAAAAAACGCCGCACAACCCGTGGAGGCTTATCGAACCATACCTTTATAAGAACATGGACTCTGGACGCTATTACTCGAGGCTTGGTCGTCAAGGCGTGTTTTGTGCACTTAAGACTGATAGAATTTCAACCGCCCGCCTGCGACTGGCTGATCGCCTACACGAGTTTAAAAAAAGCTCCCACCTTCGCGCCGCCGCTTCGAACGGCGATGTAAACATGGGACAAGTAATCGACCTTTTTCTTCAATCAACGACTGATGACGCTGAGCTCAGAGAAAGCACAAAAAAGGATCGCAAAATCTCAGTCCAACGACTTGCCGCAACTTGGCCTGAGCTAGAACTTTTGAAACCTCGCGACGTAACCATCAGCCGGATTGCCGCCTGGGCTTCGAGGGCTTCGAAAATGGCCGCAAAGACGCCTCCCGGCGCATCCATCCGTAACAAGCCTTACACCATACGTTCATTACAGAAAGCAGCCAATGCACTGAGGTCGATTTTACTTTATTCTGTTAAAATCGATGCACTTAACGCAGCTCCCCCGGTTCAGGTTTTTACTGGCGGAAAAGCCAAACGGCCCACGCTTCCGTCGCGCACACATCTAAAAGCACTCTTATACGAGATTCAATATCTGAGAAATGCCGAAGTTATTAAAGCGGCAAAAGCCTGCGGAGCAGAAACGGAAGGGAAAACCCAGGAAGAAGTCGCAACTGGACTCGGCATATCGTTGGCGACTTATAAGCGCCATCGCAACGGCACGACGGTGGGCAACGGAAAGGACTCCGCCGACTTTGCCAAACTCCTTATATTTACTGGCATGCGCGTCGATGAAGCCCGAAATCTCAAGTGGGGCGATATCAACCTGGAAAAGGGTCAGATAACGGTGCACGGCACCAAAACCTCCAGTAGCTATCGCACAATACCTATGATCCCGGAACTTAAAGCGCACTTGGAGTCGCTGGGCGGGGAACACCATCCGACGGGACATGTTTCTAAGGTTAAGAATATCAATCGTGCGCTTGCTAGCGCGTGCAAAAGACTCAGTATTCCAAAGCTAACTCACCACAGTTTGCGACATCTATTCGCCACTATAGCAATCGAGAGCCGGGTGGATATACCGACCGTAAGTTCTTGGCTTGGACATGCAGACGGGGGCTCACTGGCAATGCGCGTCTACGGCCACCTGCGGGACGAACACTCCCAAGCCGAGGCGCAGAAAGTTTTTGCTTTAAAATGATGATTAATGAACACTATATACGTCATTTGCAATTATATGCTTGATTTATAGCGTGAATCGTCGATCCCTCATAGCAGTTCTTTATTTCATATGAATTAGTCGCACGAAGTGAAACTCTACGGAAGTTCACTCAATCCCCCTGCTGAACGGTATATGCCTTCGGACGGTGTTCGTAACATTTCTCGGTGCCAGTAACCGAACTCGTGGGTGTCGACGCAACCAATTGGAACTCTAATTGGACCGCTTCCTGGGCAAGCAGTGAAGCAAAACGAGCTTAACTTGGGCAACTATTTACCTAAGTTAAGCTTGGGGCATGATAGGTAGAAAGGCCTATTATCCAATGATAGCAGAAAAGTTAAGTCGCTTCGCATACACACCAAACGAGGCAGCAGAGACACTACAAGTGTCGGTCTACACAGTCCACCGGCTAATAAAGCGCGGTCACCTAAAGCGCGTCCCGCATCTTGGTCAAATTCGTATTAGTGCCGCCTCGTTCGAGGCGCTGCTTGGGGTAAGCCTACGCAATCTACGGAGGGGTTCCCATGAGTAATACGATTATACTACAAAAGGCGGAATCCCTGCGCAAAGTTCTGCATTCAGTTCCTCTTCTCGCGCTTAAGATAATCGCTTCGCATGACATCTTAGGCATACGGCTGGGAACTAATAACGGCTATTGCCTAGAGATTAAACTTACAACCGCAAGAGGCGGTCCTGTGATAATAGATCTCACATATAGCAGTATTCACGACATTAGATACGAACAAGTCCTTGAGCCGGACATCATAGAGGAACTAGCAGCCTGTCGGACTTAGGCCGTTCAAGGCGTTTGCAGCTCGATATTTGATCTTTTTGAAAAATATTTTCGCGAATATCGCACGGTGGATGCCTTAAATTTCTAAGTCCGACAGCCTGCTAGCACGTGCATTAACTGCGGTAGACGACAGCGGCAATCTGTTCCCTTTGGCGAACCAATGCTTGAAGCTGGCACCCGCTTGTAAGGCTGAGATAAAGCGACGCGTTCTTAAAGCATTTACCGACAATATATACGACAACCCTGAGCCGCAGCAGCTAGAACTAGATTTAACCAAATAAAAACCCGCCGCCTCGGCCAAGAGAGCGACGGGGCGTAGACTGACACGCGCAAGGTAGGCGGAAGTATTCTGTCCGTCTACCCTCTCTTTTTCGAGGGCGGCAAAAATTGCCATGCACATTTCAAATTACCTCCCTCCGTCGGGATCACGCGTGCGCGTTCGCGTTGAGCAGCCCGACGCAAAATGCTCTTCACCCACTCGCTTGGTCTTTGTTGATCAGCTTTCTCGACTGGCCGCCGCTAATCCGAGGGCTAAAATATCGGTATCGTATGCCGCCTTGGAAGGAGGTGAGACCCACGCCCACGTAACTAACGTGATGTCGGTAGCTATCGATCTCGACGTAAAGCCCGGACACGCGACTCCATTCCAGGTTCACTCACTCCGCGACCGATTTCCGGGGGCGGCTTGCGTTTGGAGTAATGGCGTTACCCTCCTCTATCGGATCAGTCCAATGACGTGGCATGAATCGCTACGATACGCATTCCAGATCGCCAAGGAAGCGGAGCGACTCACGGGACTAAGCTACGACATCGGCACCCATTTCAGGAAGTCCGGCGAGCCTGGCAGGCAGATGAATCACTTGTTTAGATATCCCGCTGGTTGGGCATCGCGGCGCAACGCTGCGGTAGAGTTTTTCGAGC
>JANXLP010000594.1 GCA_025355125.1 Opitutaceae bacterium
CCCGCCGTCGCCACGCGCCTCCGCAAAAACTACGCCCTCGACCGCGCCCGCTACTTCATCCCCCTCGCCACGCGCACCAACCTCGGCCTCGTCCAGACCTCGCGCATGTGGGCCGTCACGGTCAAGCACCTCGACTCGCTCCCACACCCCGAGGCCCGCACCGCCGCCGCGCTCATCCGCGCCGAACTCGTCAAACAATCCCCGCGCCTCACGCGCCACAGCTTCGCCGAAAAATCCTACGAGGAACAGGCCCGCCAGGAACTCGCCACCTCCCTCGCGCTCGGCCTCGCCCGCCTCTCGGCTGCGCCGCTCACCGACGAAGTCTGGGTTCACGTGGACCGCGCGACGTCGCCCTTCCTCGCCGAGACGCAGCCCGTCGGCGAGGCCCTCAACCACCGCGCCAACCGCTACGCCCAGCAAGGCACCGCCACCCGCCGTATGCGCGTGAGTTTCGCCTGGAACAACATCGCCCTCGCCGAACTCCGCGACCTCAACCGCCACCGCACCGGCCACCGCTATACGCCCTTCATCCAAGCCGGTTTTTATCTCCCGCCCGAGATCACCCACGCCGCCCACGCGAGCCTCCTTGCCGACCAACTCGCACTCACCCGCGAGCTCATGCAACGGGGTTCCGCTTCCTACGTCTATTCGCTCCTCCTCGGCGCGCAGACGCCCTTCGAGCACAGCACCCACGGCGACAAGTTCATCTACGAGGCCGAACTCCGCACCGGCATGGGTGCGCACTTCCGCTACGCCGACCACCTTTCCGCCGCCCTCCGCGCCTTTTTCGCGCAGGTCCCTGAAGCGCGCGCATGGGTCGTCGAAGGCACGGCCGAGCCCGAATGATTAGGGTTGCCGCAATCCCGCGCCGCCGACTCCATCCGGTCGTCCAGATGAAACTGACCGGTGCCCTTCTACTCGCGGCTCTCGGCTTGGCTTCCTCGTCGTCCGCCCACGCCGCCGATCCTGCCAAAGTCGATTATTCCGAGCGTAATACCCCTTACGCTCCCGCTGCGTCTGTCAGCCCGGCCAAACGCGCGCCACAACGCAACGACTCGCTCCAAGATCGTCGTATTTCCCCGGCCGTGATCGACCAACCCACTGCCGCCATCGGCTCGCGCCAAGCGCCTATCGATCTGGCGGAGACGACCGCCAAAACGCTCATCTCGCCCGCATCGCGGCGGCCCGAGACGCGGGCCTTGGAGATGAACGCGTTTGATCACCGCGAATCCCGCTTCCAGCCCGATACCGCGCAAGCCGGCCCTAAGCTCGCCACACGTTACCAGACCGCGCTCACCTCGGCCCGCGCGACCAACTTGACCGGCTCACCCGCCGTCGGCGCCGACACTACTGCCCGCGTCAACCGCTTCGTTTTTCATCGCAACACCGCCACCCCGCTCGGCACCACGGGTGCCGTCTCGGCCGGCGGTGGCGCGAGCGTTCTGCGTTCCTCACCACGCGCCACACCATGAGTCGTTTCCGCGTCCTCCAGTTTAATATGCAGTTCGGCCAGATCTGGGATGACGCGGACCCCGATCATGCGCCCATCAATCTCGACGCTACGCTCACCGAGATCCGGCGCCACGATGCCGACGTGATTTTGCTGCAAGAGGTCGAGCACGCGCAGGCCGGCGGCATGCAACTCCAGCCCCCGCCCAACTACACCCGCCTCCGCGCCGAACTCGCCGGCTATGAAAGTTGTTTCGCCTATCCCAAAGCCGACGCCCGTGAGCTGCCCTTCGGCATCGGCCTCGCGATCTTTTCCCGCGGACCCATTCGCGATCCGATGCGACTCGATCTGCCTTCACCTCCCATCGAGTTCGATTTCTACGGCAACAAGACCACGCCCACCGACCGTCTCTTGATCGGCGTCAAGACCACGTTCCACGGTCGGGAAATCCAGCTCTACAACACGCACCTTCTCGCGTTTTTCATGCTTGGCTCGGGCAAAACCGAGAGCCCCTGGCAGCGTAATCTCGTCGCCGACCAGATTGCCGGTGCCACCGCGCCGACCATTCTCACCGGCGATTTCAACGAGCACCGTCACGAGATCCTCATCAATCACTTTGGCGAAGCGGGCTTCCGCACCGCCCAACAGACGGATGTCACCTGGCGCCGCCGCCCATTCGTCCTCGATCACGTTTTCTACAACTCGCCCCTGCGCGTCGTGGGCAGTCAGGTGTTTCCCTCGCCCGCCAGCGATCACCACGCACTCGTCGTGGACTTCGAGTTCGCCTCCTGAGTAGGGCGGACTTCCGTCCGCCTCAACGGTCGCGACCTCCGCGCCGCGGCGAAGGT
>JANXLP010000617.1 GCA_025355125.1 Opitutaceae bacterium
CCGCAGGCGGGGTCGTAGATGCGGCCTTTGTAGGGGGCGAGCATCTCGACGAGGCAGCGCACGACGCAGGACGGGGTGTAGAACTGGCCGCCGTTCTTGCCCTCGGCGCTGGCGAAGCGCGTGAGGAAATACTCATAGACGCGCCCCAATAGATCTACCGATCTATGGGTCGATCTACCCTCACCCCCGGCCCCTCTCCCAGAGGTAGAGGGGAGTTCTGATTCTTCGCTCCCTCTCCCCGTGGGAGAGGGCTGGGGTGAGGGTTGATTTGATGCGACGAGGTCAATCGTCGCGATCAAATCAATGAGTTCGCCGAGGCGCTGTTTGTCGAGGCCGGGGCGAGCGTAGTCTTTCGGGAGGACGCCTTTGAGGCGCGGGTTGTCGCGCTCGATGGCGACCATGGCGTCGTCGATGATCTTGCCGACGGTGGGCTGCTTGGCGCTGGCCTGCAGGTGGGGCCAGCGGGCGGCGGGCGGGACCCAGAAGACGTTTTCGGCTTTGTATTCGTCCTGATCCTCGGGGTTGGAACCGGCGTAGGCGCCGCTTTTTGCCGTCGAACCGGCGACGAGTTTGGCGCGGTGCTCCTCGAAGGTATCGGAGATGTATTTGAGGAAGATGAGGCCGAGAACGACGTGCTTGTATTCCGCCGCGTCCATGTTGTTGCGCAGCTTGTCGGCGGTGAGCCAGAGCTTGGCTTCAAAGCCGATGGTGGCGGAGGACTGGGCGGAGGGAGCGGTGGACGAAGCTTTCGCGCGGGCCATGGGATGCGTGAAGGCAACGCGCAAGCGGTTGCGGGGCAATCAGGGAATGGCGGATGGGTGGGGAAAGTCCCTGAGGGCGGGTGGGGCGGGTGGGAGCGTCGGTGGAAAGCTAACGGTGAAAGGCTCGGAGGGTGGCCCACGAACTACACGAACGGCGCGAAAGTCGGAGGGATGGGGCTGCGGAGGGGGAGGGGGCCCACGGAACACACGGAATCCACGGAAAAAACGGAGGAATTGCCCACGAACTACACGAACGGCGCGAAAGCCGGAGATGGAGTAGAGTCGGAGATCGGAGGTGCCCACGGAATACACGGAAGACACGGGCGGGGCTGAGGGGGAGAAAGCGGGACGATTAAGAGGAAAGAGAACGAGGGCGCGGAGGGGTGGCTTGCGGACGGCGCGAACAACGCGGGGTTGGCGGGGTTCGGCGACCCCGCCCTACAATTTCAGGAGGGCGGCGGCGGCTTCGTCGAGGCCGCCTTTGAGGCCGAGGCGTTGGTGGATGATTTCGCCCTGCGGATTCAGGATCGTGATGAGGTTCGAGTGCGAGAAGGCGCCGTCGGCTTCTTGCTTGAACTTCACGCCGAGGAGGGCGGCGAGTTCGCGGACGGAGTCGTCGGTGCCGTGGAGCAGGGTCCATTGCGCGTCGAGGGAGCGTTGGGCGCGATACTGGGCGAGCACGGCGGGGGTGTCGCGGGAGACGTCGAAGCTGACGAGGACGAAGGCGGCGCGGTCGCGGATCGCGGCGGGGAGTTTTTCGCGGAGGGCCTGCATGTCGGTGACGGTGAGCGGGCAGGCGTAGCCGCAGGAGGCGAAGAACATCGCGAGGACGACGGGGCGGCCGCGGAGGGAGCCGAGTTTGAACGGGGCGCCGGTGTCGGTGGTGAAGGTGGCGTCGGCTTGGTAGAGGGAGTTGGGGGAATTTTCGATTTTCGATTTTTGATTTTCGATGGCCGGAACGGAGCTGGTTTCGACGCAGCAGGGTGGGGGATTGCCGATTGGCGAGTGGCGAGTGGCGATTGTTGGAACGGGTTCGGCGGCGAGGGCTAGGGTGGCGGTGAGGAGAAAGAGGGCGGTGGGTTTCATGGGAGAAAAAGGAAAGAGAACGATTACGGAGTGCGGGCGCAGCGGAAGCCGAGGGAGGTGGTGGTGTTGTTGGCTTTGAGGGAGGAGCGGAGGGCCTGGCGCATGAAGGCGGCGTAGTCGGTGGTGTCTTTGGCGCCGATGGAGCCGGCACCGCAGAAGAGATCGCGGTCGAGGCCGGAGTCGGCGCGGGATTCGCCGGTGACCATGGCGGTGTTGAAATCGTCCACCCATTCCCAGACGAGGCCGTGAAGGCCGCGGATGCCGTGGAGGTTGGGACGGGCGGTGGAGATGGCGGCGAGGACGGTAGGGACGGGGCGGGCGAGCCAGGCGTAGAGGTCGCGCTTGAGGGCGGCATCGGTCTTGCCGTCGAGTTGGGTGTAGCCGGCGGAGGCGGCGAGTTCCCATTCGGCGGTGGTGGGGAGGCGCAGGCCGAGGGCGCGGGCGTAGGCGCGGGCGGCGAACCAGGAGACGCGGACGACGGGGGCATCGGGCGGAGCGGTGGGACCGGGGGTGACGTCATCGGTCCAGTGCGCGAGGTAGGAGGCGTCGGCGAAGAGCGGGCTGACTTGGGAGCGGCGCCACTGGGGATGCGCGGTGATGAAGGCGAGGAACTCGGCGTTGGTGACGGGGTGCTCGGCGAGGAGGAACGCGGCGACGGGGATCAGCGCGGGTTCTTTGGCGGTGCGTTGGAGCGGGGTGTAGGTGCCGGCGGGGATCGGGAGGAGGGAGGGGGAATTTTCGATTTTCGATTGCCGATTTTCGATTGGGGCGGAGGAGGCGAAGGCTACGGCGCCGCTCACGAGCAGGCCCAGCTTGAGGGCGCGGAATGAACGTGAGCGGGCGGTGGTCATGGCGGGGAGGAGCAGAGGCGAACTCAGTGGGTTTCGTTGCGGATCGCTTTGACTTGGGCGGTGGTGACGGGGTCGCCGGTGTTGCCCCAGGTGTTGTAAACGTAGGTGAGGACGTCGGCGATTTGGGCGTCGGTGAGGACGGCTTCCTGCGGGGGCATGGCGCTCTCGTATTTCTTGCCGTTGACGGTGACGGCGCCGGTGAGGCCCTTGAGGACGACGCGGATGGCGCGGTCGCGGTCGGCGAGCAGGTAGTCGGAGGCGGCGAGGGGCGGGAAGGCGTTGGGGAGACCTTTGCCGTCGGCCATGTGGCAGGCGAAGCAGAGGCCCATGTAAACCTGTTTGCCCTTCTCGATGCGCATTTCCTTGGTGAGGGTGGCGATGGCGGGATTGGCGAGGGTGGCGGCGGCGATTTGAGCCTTCAGCTCGTCCTCGCGTTTTTGGGAGGCGGAGCCGGCGTCGGCTTGGGCACCGAGATAGACGGCGTCGATTTCCTTGCCGGAATAGATGACGCGGTCTTCGGGGCCGGTGACTTTGAGCATGCCGAGGGCGCCTTTGTTGAAGGCGCGGGTGAGGGAGTGATCGACGAGGATGAAGGTGCCGGGGACATCGACCTTGAATTCGACCATGGTGGCGCCGCCGGAGGGGACGAGGGTGGTCTGGACGTTGTGGTTGGGGAGGCTGAGGCCGGCCTCGGGGTAAACGCGGTCGAAGATCTCGCCGATGACGTGGAAGGAGGAGGTGATGTTGGGGCCGCCGACGCCGAAGAAGATGCGGACGGTCTCGCCGACCTGGGCGGCGATGGCTTTATCGCCGACGAGGGAGCCGACGGCGCCGTTGAAGACGATGTAGGGCGGGCGTTCGTCGATGGCCTTGGCCATATCGAAGGATTGGAGGCCCTCCTCGCCGTAGCTGCCGGTGGTATAGAACTCGCCCTGCATGACGTAGTATTCGCGGTCCACGGCGGGAAGGCCGTCCTTGGGCTCGACGAGGATGAGACCATACATGCCGTTGCCGATGTGCATGGGGACGGGTGCGGTGGCGCAGTGGTAAACGAAGAGGCCGGGGTTCAACGCCTGAAAGGTGAACTGCGAGCTGTGGCCCGGGGCGGTGAAGGTGGAGGTGGCGCCGCCGCCGGAGCCGTTGACGGCGTGGAGGTCGATATTGTGGGGCAGCTTCGAAGAGGGGTGGTTGTTGAGGTGAAACTCGACGACATCGCCCTCGCGGATGCGGATGAAGGAGCCGGGGACGCTGCCGCCGAAAGTCCAGAAGGTGTAGTCCACGCCATCGGCGAGTTTGCCGACGAGCTCGCGGACTTCCAGGTTCACGACGACGCGCGCGGCGTGCCGGCGCTTGATGGGCTGCGGGACGTGCGGGGGTGAGGTGAGGACGGCTTCCTCGATGGGGAGGGCGTTGATGGCGGGAGGGAGGGCGACTTTGCCCTTGGCCTCGGAGGGGCCTTCGTTGGCCGAGGTGGACAACGTGGCCGCAGTGAGGAGCGAGGCGAGGAGCGCGAGGCGAGTGAGGTGGGTTAAGTGGGTTTTCATAGTGAACGGGGAATGAGCGAAGGTAACCGAACGCGGGGCGCTCGGCCTTGATCTGGATCAACGGACCACGAGATCGGGGCGTGGTATGGGCGGGGCGGGAAATAGGTGGGTTTATATTTCGGCGAGCGCGGCGACCGAGGGACTGCGACCGAATTGCGGCGGGGCGCACTGCGCGCTTTTCTTTTGCGCGGGCGGGCGGCAACGTCCGCGTTTATGGCGAACGCGAGCGGGACTCCGGCCCCGCAACTCACCCTGCAGGATTTCAAGGCGGAGACGATCCGCGGCACGGCCGGTTATTTCCGCGTCGGGCAGACGCGGGCGGGCGCGTGGTGGTTTATCGACCCGGCGGAGCAGGGGTTTTTCAGTCGCGGGGTGAACGCGGTCAACCGCACGGGCTCGACGGCCGGGCGGGCGGCGAAACCGGGGGCGTATGCGGCGGCGGTGGATGCGCTGCACGGGACGCAGGAGCCGCAGGTTTTTGTGGAGACGGTGCTGGTGCGGCTGAACGCGTGGCGGTGCAACACGCTCGGCGCGTGGACCACACCGGAGTTTTTCGACCGGGGCACGGCGTTTTTGGAACTCCTGGATTTCCGGAGCGCGGCGCCGGAGACGACCATCAAGCTCGCGGGGGCGAACGTGCCGGATGTGTTCGATCCGCGCTGGGTCGATGCGTGCGAACGGCGAGCAGAGGAGCGGTGCGGCCTGCGGGCGCTGAGCCGCGACCTGATCGGATATTTTACGGACAACGAGCCGGGTTGGGCGCAGCCGAGCAGCGAGGCGGGGGTCATGGACGGCGAGGCGGGGCGCGTGGAGCGGCCTTCGCTGTTGCAGATATGTCTGAGTCTGGAGCCGAGTTTCCCGGCGTATCACGCGGCGTGGGAATTCACGCTGGCGGCGCATGGCGGCGAGCTGGCCACGCTGGCGCGGGCGTGGGGTGCGGCGCTGCCCAACAAGGAGGCGCTGCGGCAGCTCACGCTGGCGGATACGGCGCTGTTGAGTGCGGGTTATCTGCGCGATCAGGAACGGTTCACGCGGGAATTTGCGCGGCGATATTTTGCGGTGACCGCGGCGGCGATCCGTCGGCACGATCCGCATCATCTGATCCTCGGGTGCCGGTTCGGCGGCGAGCCGGCGGCGGCGATACTTGCAGAGTGCCTCGCGCCGAACGTCGATGTGCTCTCGCTCAACCCGGACTACGACGCGCCCCTGGAGGGCGTGGAGGCGTGTCACCGCGCGCACGGGATGCCGGTGTTGTTGGGCGAGTTTGGCTGGACGGGCGACGCGTTCACGAAGCGGTCGAGGCCGGACGAGCCGCGCGGGCAGACGACGGTCGAGCGGATGCTGGCGCGCGGGCGGGCGGGGCTGGAGCGGATGGTCGCGCATCCGGCGGTCGTGGGCTACGCGTGGCCGCGCTGGGCGGATCGCGCCGAGCAGCAGCCGCCGTTCGGGGAAGGGCTCGTGCATATTGACGACCGCGAGGCGCGCGAACATACGGAACTCTTAACCGACATAAATGACCGCGTCGCCATCCTGCGGCTCGCCGCGACCGACCCCGTGAAACCATGAAAACCCCGATTCGTCTGCTTGCGTTGTTCGTCTGCACGTTTCTCGCCGCTTGCGGCCACTTGGAGATGACGCCCGAGGGTGATGCGAACCGCGTGGTGACCGGCACCGTAAACTTGCGCGTCCCGACGGATCTGCCGGCCGATGCCACGGTGCTCGTGCGCGTGATCGACGGCGCAAGGGCGGAGCCTACTCTGCGCGTGCTCGGCGAGCAGGCGATCACGCGTGCGGGTAATCCGCCGGTCGCGTATCGCGTGGAATTTCGCGCCGATGACACGCTACTGCGCCGGGGTGTGAACATCGAGGCGCGCGTGTCGTTTGGCGGCCAGCTGCGCTATTACAATATCAACGCGATCGGCCTGAGCCTGGGCAATATCGACCGGCCGGTCGTCCTCGTGGTGGACCCGGTCAAACGCTGAGCGGCGGAGCGAGCGCAGGCGCCGAGCTTTTACTTGCCGCGTGTCGCCGCGCCCGGCCTCATCACGTTTTCCGTAATTTTTCCCCCCGCTTATTTTCGTCCCGCCATGGCCAAACCCACCCTCGCTGATTTCTTGAAAGCCCGCGTCCGCACCGTGCGCGGCTGGCCGAAGCCGGGCGTGAATTTCCGCGACGTGACCACGCTCTTCCAGGACCCCGAGGCGTTTCGCGTGATGGTCGAGGCGTTCGCGCTGGATTGCACGCAGGAGCGGATCGACCTGATCGCGGCGGTGGATGCGCGCGGTTTCATCATCGGCGGCGCGCTCGCGTATCAACTGCACAAGCCCTTCGTCCTCGTGCGCAAGAAGGGCAAGCTTCCGCACACCACCGTCTCCGCCGACTACGCACTCGAATACGGCACCGCGAGCGTCGAGATCCACACCGACGCCTGCAAACCCGGCGACCGCATCCTCATCCTCGATGACTTGATCGCGACCGGCGGCACGTTGCTCGCGGCGACGCAGCTTTTTCGCCAGATCGGCGGCGAGGTGGTGGGTGTGGCGGGCATCATCGACCTGCCTGAACTGGGCGGTTCGGCGAAACTCCGCGCCGCGGGATTGAACGTCCACGCGCTGTGCGAGTTTTCGGAAAACGAATGAATCCGAAAACAAAAATACCAGGGTTCAATCCGACTCGTTCAAGGCTCCCAGGTTTCTAAATCAAATTTTTATGGCTCTCACGATCTGGACCAACGGCAAGTTCACGCCCGCCGCGACCCAACTCCTCCACGAAGGCACGAAGGCGCACCGCCTCATCACCGCCGACACGGCGACGGCTTCGGTGCTTATCGCGGGCAAACCCGATCCTGAGATGGCGAAGGCCGACATCGCCTTTGGCCAGCCCGATCCGGCGGACTGCCTGCGCAATCCCGGCATCAAGTGGGTGGAAGTTTCCAGCGCCGGTTACACGCGCTATGAGACGCCGGAGTTTTTGGAAGGTTTTCGCGCGCGCGGGGCGGCGTTCACGAACGCTTCGGGCGTCTTTGCCGATCCCTGCGCGCAGCACGTGCTCGCGATGATCCTGGCGCTGGGACGTCAGCTCCTGCCGTCGCATCGCGACCAGATCACGGATCAATCGTGGCACTACGCCGAGCGGCGCTACGACTCGCGGCTACTCACCGGCCAGACGCTCGTGATGCTCGGCTTTGGCGCCATTGGTCGCCGACTGGCGGAACTGCTCGCGCCGTTTGGCATGACGATCTACGCGCTCCGCCGGCAGACGAAGAGCGAAACGGGTGTGCGCATCGTGGCGGAGACTGAGCTCACGCGCATTCTGCCGCTGGCCGATCACATCGTTAATATTCTCCCGGCGAATCCGGCGACCGACGGCTACGTGAACGCCCGCCGTCTCGCGTGCTGCCGCCCGAGCGCGAAGTTCTACAACGTCGGCCGCGGCAGCACGGTGGATCAGGGCGCGCTCGCCGAGGCGCTGCGCACGGGTAAGCTCGCCGCCGCCTACCTCGACGTGACCGAACCCGAGCCGCTCCCGCCGAGCCACGAACTTTGGACGACGCCGAACTGCTACATCACGCCGCATACCGCGGGCGGGCGTCACGATCAGGACGAGACCATCGTGCGGCACTTTCTGGATAATCTCGCCGCCTTCGAACGTGGCGAACACGCCGCGATGACAGATCGCGTCGTCTGAGCGCGGTTGGCATCGAAGTGGCGGGCGGGAAATTTTATGAACTCGCCGGGAATAACCTTCCCGGCAGATTCTCTTACACCCCGAACCGAGACGACGTGCCGTTGCCCGCTCGCCCAAGTTCATAAAACAAAAACTCGATCCTTAGTCCCCATGAATAAATCCACCCGTCTCCTCATCACGACCGCTGCCATGGCGGGTCTTTACGCCGGTGCCCTCGCCACCCGTTCCTACGCCGCCGACGACAAGGCCGGCAAACCGGACATGAAGAAAGACGCCAAGGCCCCGGCGCATGAATGCGCGGGCAAGAATGGCTGCAAGGGCGAAGGCGGCTGCAAGAGCGGCGACAACGGCTGCAAGGGGAAGAACTCCTGCGGCGGCAAGGGCGGCTGCTCCACCATGGCCAAGACCGACAAAAAGGCGGAGAAGAAGGTCGAAGAGAAGCCCAAGGCCTAATTTCAAATTTTGAAGCACGCGGCCGACGCCTTTGTCGGCCGCGTTTTTTTTGCCCACGAATTCCCCCATGCCCGCCAACGCGTTCAACGGCCAGACCGACTACGGCATCGGCATCGGCCTGCGCAAACCGCACTACCAACACATCCTCGAACAGAAGCCGACGGTGGACTGGTTCGAGATCATCTCGGAGAATTTCATGGTCGATGGCGGCCGTCCGCTGGAAGTGCTCGACCAGATCATGGAGCAATACCGCGTCGTGCAGCACGGCGTCTCGATGTATTTTGGCTCCGCGGACAAGATCGACCGCACCCATCTCAAGAAACTGAAGGCACTCGTGAAGCGCACGAAGACACCGTGGCTCTCGGATCATCTTTGCTGGGGCAGCGTCGATGGCACCTACACGCACGATCTGCTGCCGATGCCCTACACCTCCGCCTCCGCGCGGCGCACGGCGGAGAAAATCCGCCAGGTGCGCGATTTCTTGGAAGTGCCGATCTGCGTGGAGAACGTTTCCAGCTACGCGGAGTATCACGTCTCCGAAATGACCGAGTGGGAGTTTCTGAGCGAAGTCGTTGAAGAGGCGGACTGCGGAATCCTGCTCGACGTAAATAATATCTACGTCTCGGCGCAGAATCACGACTTCGACCCTTACGCCTACATCAACGGCGTGCCGCACCACCGCGTCGGCCAGATGCACGTGGCGGGGCACACGAAGTTCGAGAAATACATTTTGGACACGCACGACCATCCCGTGCTCGATCCCGTGTGGAAACTCTACGCGCACGCCACGAAACTCTGTGGAGTGACGGCGACGTTGTTGGAGTGGGACGACAAAATCCCGTCCTTCGACGAGGTCCACAATGAGGCGCTCAAGGCGAATGAGTTCATCGATGGCGCGAAGGCGGCGAAGCGGAAAGTAACGCCGGCTTCCAGCCGGCAGAGCGATAAATTGCCGGCTGGAAGCCGGCGCTACTCCGCATGATGCCGGTCGGCTTGAAACCACCGCCGGCCCGCGCGCCGCGTCGCCTCGCGACAACGGCGGACGTGATAAAACTCCAGCGGCTCATGATGCACGCGCTGATACGTCCGCTGACGGCGGAGAGCGGCATGCAGGCAAAGTGGATCGACGGCCGCCCGATGGAGGAATTCGCGGCGGAGTTCATCAAGCCCAACGACCGGCTCAGCGCCTTCGAGCGGCTGCAGCTTTATAACCGGATGTATTGGTTCCGAATCATCGACGCGTTCTACGACGATCATCCCGGACTGCGCGCTTTGCTCGGTGATGAAAAATTCCTGCCCTTCTGTGAGGCGTATTTGGCGAAATATCCGTCGCGCTCGTTTACTTTACGCAACCTCTCGGAGCGCCTGGAGAAGTTCATCATCGCGGCGCCGCGTTTGACGCAGCCGCACACCACGCTCGCGCTGGACATCGCGCGTTTCGAGTGGGCGCAGACCGTGGCGTTTGACGGCGAGACGCGGCCGGTGCTCACACCGGAAGTGATCGCGCGGACTGCGCCCACGAAGCTGCGGTTGGCGCTGCAGCCTTACGTGACGCTGCTCGCGATGAATTATCCGGCCGACGACTACGTGCTCGCGGTGAAGCAGCGCGATGCGCTCCGCAGCGAGGCGAGCAACACGAGCGACGCCGCGGCGCGGCGAGGCCGAGTTAAAACGGTCGTGCGGCCGCGACGTGCGCGGACTTATCTCGCAGTGCACCGCCTCGCGAACCGGCTTTATTACAAGCGGCT
>JANXLP010000628.1 GCA_025355125.1 Opitutaceae bacterium
GCCGCCGTCCGCGCCTCGCTCGCTTCCCGCCCATGAGCGCCGACCCCGTTCCCCTCATCACCTTCGGCGTCCCCGCCTACAACCGCCCCGCGCTCCTCGCCGAAACCCTCGCCAGCATCGCCGCGCAAACCGCCGACGTCCCCTACGAAGTCATCGTCTGCGACGACGGCACACTCCCCGAAACCGCCGCCACCGTCGCGCGTTTTCCCGCCGATAAATTTTTCTACCACCGCAACACACCTACGCTCGGTCCCGTTCGTAATTGGAACGAGGTCATCCGCCGCGCCCGCGGCACGTGGGTCATGGTCCTCCACGAGGACGACACCCTCTACCCGTGGTATCTCGCCACCGTCCTCCCCCACCTCCGCCCCGACCTCGCCGCCATCTGCACCCGCACTGTCTCCGGTGCCATTCCGCCGAAGGTAGGGCGGGTTATCCCTAACCCGCCGCGTTCGACGCCCGCCACTCCCTACCCCCCCCGCTTCTTCCTAAAAAGCTCCATGACGCCCTTCCCCGGCGTCCTCATCCGCCGCGACCTCGCCCAACAACTCGGCGGCTTCAGCGAAGCCGCCGGCCCGCTCGCAGACTACGAATTCTGGTATCGCCTCGCGTGCGCCGGCCGCATCGAAGTCGTGCGCGAGGTGGCCGCTTTCTACCGCGTCGCCGACGGCCAATGGACCGAGCGTGCCTGGCCCACGATGATCCGCCAAACGCATCTCCTCCGCCTGCGTATCGCGCATGAGCAATTCCCTAAAAAACCCCGCCTCGGCCGTTGGCTCGCCCGCTTCTTCACCTACCGCAACGCCCTCAGCTACGCCGCGCGCTTCCCGCAAAAACCCGCCTCCCTCGCCCGCGCTCTCCGCCTCGGCGCAATCCCGTTTGCACGCTTGCCGAGCGGCTGGGTTTGGGCCGCGCTCAAGCGACTCGCCTGAACGCCTCTTTCCAGTGCTCATGCCCCTCCGTCATTTTCAGACCATCTTTTTTTCGCGTCCTTTCGCGTCCTTTCGCGGGCAAAAATCCGTCTGACCGCCCGCCATGCGCCTCACCGTCGCCCTCTGCACCTACAACCGCGCCGATTTTTTGCGCCAAACTCTCGCTGGCCTCGCCCGCCAGAATTTCCCGCGCGATCAGTTTGAGGTGCTCGTGATCGACAATAACTCCCGCGACCACACTGCCGCCGTCGTCGCCGAATTCGCCTCCTCGCAACCGGCACCGCGCCACATCGTCGAAACGCAGCAGGGCCTCGACTACGCCCGCAACCGCGCCATCGCCGAAGCACGCGGCGACATCATCCTTTTCGCCGACGACGACATTCTCGTCCAACCCGACTGGCTCGCCCAAATGCTCGCGCCCTTCGCCTCCGCTTCCACCCACAGCGTCGGCGCGGTCGGCGGCGAAGTGATTCCCGTTTTCCCCGACAGCCTCCCGCCCTGGGTCGCCGAGTGGCACGCCCCCCTCGCCTTCCGCGCCGACGCCGGCCCGCTCCCTGCGCGCGACTGCCCCATGGGGGCCAACCTCGCCATCCCGCGCGCCATCTTCACTCAAGTAGGCGTCTTCCACACCGCCCTCGACCGCGCCGCCGGCAACTATTTCTCCGGCGGCGACAGCGAGATGGTCCGCCGCATCCGCGCCGCTGGTTTCGAAATCTGGTTCGCCCCCGCCGCCGCCGTGCAGCACCAGATGCCCGCGAGCCGCACCACCTTTCGCTACGCCGCCCGCCACGCCTTCGACTCCGCCCGCTCCCGCACCATCGACCGCGCCGGCCAGCCCGGTGGTCGCACCTACCTCGCCTCCCGCTGGCTCGCCAACATCGCAAAACTCCTCGGCTACGCCCTCCTCGCCCTGCTCGCCGCGCTCATCCTCCGCACCGGTGACGCCAAAAAATCCCTCGTCCGCGCCTGGCGCTCCTGCGGCTACCTCTACCAAATCCCGCGCAGCCTGTTCGGGAAAATGTAGGGCGCGGTCTCCGACCCGCCCTCCGCGCCCAACGTGGGCACGCCGTAGGAGCCTGCTTGCAGACGATTCCACGCTGAGTTGATCTGGCCACCACCACCAAATCGCGAGCAAGCTCGCTCCTACCTTGAGTTCGTCTGATCCACTTCCCCTTTCCGTCGTCATCGTGGCCAAAAACGAAGCCGCGAATCTCCCGCGCTGCCTCGCGAGCGTGCGCGGCTGGACCGCTGAAATCGTCGTCGTGCTCAACGCCACCACTGACGCCTCCGAATCCCTCGCCCTCGCCGCCGGCGCCAAAGTCCACCACCTCCCGTGGCAGGGTTTCCGTGATACCAAAAACGCCGCCCTCGCCCTCGCCACCCAGCCCTGGGCCCTCTGCCTCGACGCCGACGAAGAGGTTTCCCCGGCCCTCCAATCTTCCCTCACCGCCTTCTTCGCGCGCCCCGATCTCGCCACCTTCGCCGGCGCCCGCTTTCCCCGCAAAGTGTGGTTCATCGACCGCTGGATCACCCACGGCGACTGGTATCCCGACCTCAGCCTCCGCCTCGTCCAACGTTCTCTCTCCCGCTGGGGCGGCGATCAATTCGTCCACGAGAAAATGGAATGCTCCGGCCCCGTCGCCACCTTGCGCGGCGATCTCCATCACTACTCGTTCCCCACACTCTCCAGTCACGTCTCGAAAATAAATCCCTTCGCCGACCTCTTCGTCCAACAACACCAAGCTCGCGGCACGCACTTCTCCGTCATCGCCGCCATCGTTCGCCCGTTTTGGCGTTTCGTCCGCGCCTACGTTTTCAAACTGG
Organism: Opitutaceae bacterium; assembly: GCA_025355125.1. Lineage (GTDB taxonomy): Bacteria > Verrucomicrobiota > Verrucomicrobiia > Opitutales > Opitutaceae > Tous-C4FEB. The sequence goes on from JANXLP010000628.1 coordinate 2,757, forward strand.
GTTTCCTCGACGGTTTCCCCGGCTTCTACATCGCTTGGGCCACCGCGTTCGGCGCGTTCGTCCGCTACAGCCGCCTCTATGAGGCCGAGCACCAAAAGCCGCCCCATGGCTAACGAGCCACACAGTTTCAGTAAACTCGCCGAGGAACTCGTCGCCGATTTCCGCGGCATCGCGTCCGAGGATCCGCGCCGCTCCAAGAAGCGCCCGACCCTCGCCCTGGCCGGCCTCGTCGAGTCCATCCTCACCCAGCACCAGATCGGCCGCGACTCCGCCGAACACACCATCCGCGCCCACTGGCCCGCCCTGGTCGGTGCCGCCAACGCTAGCTACTCCCACGCCGTCCGCATCGAACGCGAACGCCGCCTCGTCGTCCACGTCGCCCATTCCGTCGTCCGCAACGAACTCTTCATGCACCGCTCCGAGATCGTCGAGCGCATCCAAAAGCTCCCCGGCTGCGCCGGCATCAAAGAGCTCAACCTCCGCGCCGGCTAGTCAGCGTAGCGCCGGCTTCCAGCCGGCCTCCGCGTGTAGGGGCGTCGCCCGCCGACGCCCGCCCCGCATCCCAAAAATAGCCGACATCTCTTTTCGGTTTTTATCCGAAATCGTAGCTGCGAGCGCCAGCGAGTGGTGCGCTCACGCCTCACCCCTTCACCCATACCCCGCCCCCATCTTCTTCACCGTCGCCCGCACCCGCGCGACCATTTCCGCCGGCCCCAGCACGCGCGCATGTTCCCCCCAGCTCAGCGCCCAGCGCATCGCCTCATCGGGAAAACTCAGCCGCATCTCCAGCTCCAACCCGCCGCCCGGTTTTTCCGCGATCACCTGCGACTCGTGCCACACCCGCTCGCGCACATACGCCGCCGCATAAGCGTCAAACGCGATCCGCACGGCCACCACCTCTCCGCCCCGCAGCACGCCAAAGCTGTCGCCAAAATACCGCCGCGACGTGAAGCCGGGATCGCGCCGAAAATGCCGCCCTGTCCGCCGAAATCCGCCGATGCGCGACAGCGCAA
>JANXLP010000659.1 GCA_025355125.1 Opitutaceae bacterium
GCGGGCGGAGGTTCGGGCAGTAGCGGGTGGGGCCGCGCTCGAAATTTACGGCGCGGACGAGGTCGCACTGCACGAGGGTCTCTAGGCAGTTGTAAACCGTGGCGAGCGAGATGCCGGGGAGCTCTGGTTTCACGCGGGTGAAGACTTCGTCGGCGGTGGGGTGGTCGCGCTTTTTGAGGAGCACGCCATAAACCACCTCGCGCTGGGGCGTGGAGCGCAGGCCGCTATCGGCGAGCTTTTGCGCGAGCCCGGCGGGGTGGGGGGCGGTGGTGGTGGCGGTGGCGGTGGACATGATTTGAGGGAGCGGCAACCAATTGGAATGATTCTAAGGTGCAAGCGATAATTAGAACTATTCCAAAGAGGAGATGCTTGGTGGGGAGTTGGTTTTTGGAGCGACGGCGTCTGACGGCAGACGGAAAGACGGGAGGAATGAGCGGTCACTATTTTCTAGATAGTGCGTCAATACGCTGGGGAATGGGGAGTTGCAGGCTGAGCGGGGCGCATAGAGCGGGCTGAAGCCGGCCCGACTGCGGAGATACGGGCTCGGTTCTTTTTGGGCGCGAAAATGGCGGACCGAAGTCCGCCTTGTTTCGCTTGGGGAATGAAAGCGCCCGGGAACGGTTTTTAAGCAGCGGCGAAAGCGGGGGATTTCGGCCGGATGACTTGCTTTGCGGCGGCGTGGTTGCGGCGAGGTGCGGCCGAGGACGTGCGGGTGCCGCCGACGACGCGGGCGAGTTCGTCGATGGTGCTTTGGACTTCGGTGGCCTGCGCGGTGAGTTCTTCGGCGACGCTGGCACCTTCCTCGGCTTGGGCGGCGCTGGCTTGGACGATGCGGTCCATCTGGCTGATGGCGGAGTTCACCTGGTTGATGCCTTGGGTCTGCTCGCTCGAGGCCGTGGCGATCTCGGCGACGAGTTCGTCCACCTCGCGGGTCTTGGCGGCGATTTCCTGGAGGCTGGTGGCGACCTTGATGCAGACGGCGGCGCCGTGCTGACTCTTGGAAACGGAATCGTCGATCTTCTCGGCGGTTTCCTTGGCGGCGGTGGCGGAGCGTTGGGCAAGGGCGCGGACTTCCTCGGCGACGACGGCGAAACCGGCGCCGGCCTCACCGGCGCGGGCGGCTTCGACGGCGGCGTTCAGCGCGAGGATGTTCGTCTGAAACGCGATCTCGTCAATGGTCTTGATGATTTTGGCGATGCCGCTGCTGGAAGTTTTGATCGCTTCCATGGCTGCGTTCATGGCGGCGACTTCGGTGGTGCCGGTATCGGCGGCGGTGCGGGTCTGGCCGGCGATGAGTTTGGCGCGCTGGGCGCCTTCGGAATTACGGCGGGCCATGCTGGAAATCTCTTCGAGCGAGGCACTGGTTTCCTCGAGCGAGGCGGCCTGAGCGGTGGAGCCTTCGGCGAGTTGCGCGCCGTTTTGGGCGATCTGGCTGGCGGAGGTGACATTGGCTTCGGACGCCTCGCGCAGACGCTGGATAATGGTGAGAAACGGTTTGGGGATACTCCTCACGACGAACAGGGAGAGAATGACGAGCAGAGCCAGGCTGATCGCGGCGGTCGCTTCCACGAGGACGACGAAGCTGCGGAAATGGGCGGCGCCGGTTTCGTTGGCGCGTTTTGCCTCCGCCTCGATGGCGTCGCTGAGCGCGGCCATCGCGGTTTCCATCTCGTGGAAGGAATCCTGCAACGCGGAGAAATGGGCGTTGGCGGCGGCGACGTCGGTATGGGCGAGGGCGACGAGATCGGAGGAGAGTTTTAGGTATTTTTCCAACGGCGAAGAGATGGACTTAAGTTTCTCGGCGACGATTGGGCCGAGGTTGCGGCTGCGATTTTCGGCGATTTTGGCGACGATGTCACCGGTGTGTTCCTTGATGTCGGCGTCGATCTCTTTGAGCTGTTCGGTGTTTTTGTTCTGCGCGGCCATGATGCCGGCGATGGCGTCGCCGCGGATGGCGTCGTGCATCATGTCGGCGTATTGCTGGGCTTGGAGCGCGCTGGCGAGGAGGAGGACGCGGTCGTTGTTCGCGCGGATGAGCGCGAATTGTTGAAACACGACGGTGAGCAGCACGCCGAGGGCGAGCGCAGCGGCGAGGGTGACGCTGAAGACTTTGTGGCTGACGGTGAGTTTCATGGCGGGGAAGTGGCGGGGATTTTAGAAGCGGATGCTGAGCCCGGAGAAGACGGTGAGGTCTTCGGTGACGCGGGTGAGGCCGATGTTTACGCCGGCATCGAGTTGAACCTGCGGGGTGAGGCCGTAGGTGAGGCCGAGGTCGAAGGTCGCGTGGGCCGGACCGCGGGTGGTGAGGTGGGTGAGCTCGGCGTAGAAACCGAGTTTCTCGGTGAGGTCGTGGCTGACGGTGGCGGTGTTGAGCCAATCGGCGGTGTAGCCGGTGTCGGTGCCGTTGCGGACAATATCGAGCTCGGTCATGACGCCGAGGCTCCAGCCGGCGGGAAGGTCGTGGGCGTAGGGAACGATGAGGCCGCCCTCGACGGAGTTGTTGCCGAGGCCGTGGCGGTTGGTGGGCCACTTGATGAAGGGCATGAGGGCGAAGGCACTGTCGCCGCCGTCGTTGCCCCAGAAATTGATTTTCAAGCGGGAGGTGATGTCGCCGAAGCCGGATATTTTTTCGCGCGTGCCGGCGATGCGGTCGTGGGTGCGGACACGGGCGTAGGTTTCGATGACGGTCTGCAGGTCGATGTTACTGGTGAGGCCGAGCTTCAGGTTGATCGTGGCAAGGGCGAGCGCGGTGGTCTTCACGTCGGCGCCGCCGGCGGTGTCGTGGTCGCGGGTGAAGTTAAACAGATCGGACTCAAGTTGCCACCAACCGGCGTCCACGGTGTAGGGGCTTTCGGTGAGGTCGGGGCGATCCGTGTTCAGCTCGCGGAGTTGGTCCGCAGGGGTGCGGTTGAAGAGCGAGTAGGCGGATTTGTCGGTCGCGGGGGCTTTCTCGGTTGCGCCGGCGCGGGCGGAGGCGAGCGACAGAGCGAAGACGGTGATGAGTAAGCGGGAGGTCGTGGACATGGTGGGTTTTGTTCGCGTGCGACGGGGACCAGCGGGAAGCAAAAAGGCATGGTCGGAACCCCTGAGAACAGGAGGGTTCCAAACGTGCCTTCGTCTCAGCGGCCCTCAGTCCGATGCGAGAATGCTCTCCGCCGGCGACCGGCGAGCCTAGTTGATTCCTGTTATCATCGGACGCAGCAGGTCCGCGCTGAAGGGGAATATCGCTGGTAGCGGAGCGTCACGCCTCGGGGTGCCAGCACCAGTGCCACGGTTCGTAGGCGATGCCGTGGGGATTGTTGCGTGGGAACGAAAGGTGAAAACCAAACGAGGCGGCGTGGTCCGAAAGCCAGGCGAAGGCGGAGGTGAGGGCGAAGCCTTCGGCGAGCGGCGGATCGTCGGGCGCGGTGATGTCGATGGCGCGGCCGGTGTGGTGTTCGCTGTAGCCGGGGGCGGCGACGAGGGTGAGGATCTCTTCGAGGGCGCGGCCGGCGGCGAGGTGCGCGCGGATGATTTCGGCCTGTCGGGCGATGCTGCGAAGTCCGGAGACGGGGATGAGCGTGAGACCCGCAGCGCGGGCCGCGAGGTGCATATCGGCCCAGGCGGCGGCGGCGGCGGGGGTGAGTTGAATCGGGCGGTCGTCTTCGGTGCGCGCGATGGTGACGAGCGTGTTGAGATCGGGCTCGGATTGAGGGGCGAGGCGGCGGCGCGTGGCGTAGTCGGCAGGGAGGCCGAGGGAGGCGTGAAG
>JANXLP010000678.1 GCA_025355125.1 Opitutaceae bacterium
CGTCCCCTCGCTCACGCTCGCAGCTACCATCCATGAAACCTCATCCACAAAACCCCGACGATTCCGCCCTCCGCGCCACCACCGCCCGCTGGACCGTGCGCCGCGACCGCGGCCTCTCCGCCGCCGAATCCATCGAATACGAACTCTGGCTCGCCGCCGATCCCCGCCACGCCTCCGCTATGCACCGCTCCACCGGCGCGTGGTCCCTCCTCGACCGCCTCCCCGAAAGCGCCGCCGCCCCCATCCTCGCCGCCGCCACTCGCCGCCGCTCGTTCTGGCGCCGCACCGTCGCATTCGGCTCCCTCGCCGCCGCCGCCGCGCTCGCCCTCGGCCTCTTCGTCTGGTTTTCCCCCACCGTCCCGACGGAGCCAACGGCACCGACCACCTTTGCCGCCGACTCCGGCCCGCGCACCGTCGCCCTCTCCGACGGCTCCCTCGTGCAACTCAACACCGGCAGCGCCGTGGTCGAACAGTTCTCCCCCGCCGCGCGCCGCGTCCTCCTCGCCCGCGGCGAGGCCCATTTCGCCGTCACCAAAAACCCCGCCCGCCCCTTCATCGTCCGCGCCGGCGCCCTCCAAGTTCGCGCCGTCGGCACCGCCTTTAACATCAACCTTCAGGCCGCCACCGTGGATGTCGTCGTCACCGAAGGCCGCGTCCAGCTCGCCCCCGTCACGCCCGCCCCCGGCCCCACCGACCCCGGCGACCACCTCCCCGCCCGCCCCGTCCTCGCCGCCACGTCCCCAGTCGCGCCCGCACCCGCCCTCGACATCGGCGAACGCGCCGTGCTCCCCAACACCCCCGCGCCGCCACCGAATCTCGCGCACGCGCTCACCATCTCCCGCCTCGACGCCGCCGAGATGACGCGGGTCCTCTCCTGGCGCGAACCGCTCCTCCGCCTCGGCGGCGCCACCCTCGCCGAGCTCGCCGTCGAGTTTCAGCGCGCCACCGGCCGCCGCCTCGTGCTCGCCGATCCCGCCCTCGCCGAACTCCGCTTCGGCGGCCGCTTCCGCGCCGACGACATCGAGGGCTTCACCCACTTGCTGGCGACCACGTTGGACCTCGACGTGGAACGCGCCGCCGACGGCACCATCGTGCTGCGGAAAAAAAATCCGAATTCGCCGTAACGGGATTCGATGGGCGACGCGTCCTCCTCGCACCGCCGGCCTCACCGCCGGTGGTTTGCTCCTTTCAAGTTTACCCCTCTTCACCGGTGGGTCGGGCCTTCGGGCCTCCCTGCGGTGCTCCTGCTGATTCTCTGCATCGGCGGCTCGGTTTCGCGTCTCCCCGGCGCCGAACCCGAACGCCGGTCCTTCGCCCTCCCGGCGGCGGACGCCGAGGTGACGCTGGAGACGTTTTCCGATCAGGCCGGCGTGCAAATCGTCTATCTGCTCGGCGACGTGCGCGGTGTGATGACCAATCCCGTAAACGCCACCCTCGCCACCCGCGAGGCGCTGCAACGGCTGGTCGAAAACACCGGGCTCAAGGTGGACCTGGATCGCGAGACAGGCGCGTTTGTCGTCAAAAAAGACCCCAAGCTTCGAGCGCCTGCGAAGCCCGCCAAAACACCCCGCAAGCCCCCGACCCCACCCATGAAACCCTCGCTCTCGAAGCGCATCGCCGCCGCCCTCGGCCTCGTCACCGCCTCGCTCCTCCCCGCGCAGACCGATCCTGCCACCGGCGCACCGCTATCGGCCGCCGTGCGCGAAGCCGGCTCCGGCGTCGTCACCGGCAAGATATTCAACCCCGCCACCGGCGAATACATCCGCAACGCCCAGATCCGCGTGGTCGAGACCGGCGCCACCGCCGTCTCCGAAGCCGAGGGCGTTTTTCGCTTCTCCTCCCTGCCCACTGGCCGCGTCACCCTCGTCGTCACCTACACCGGCTACCGCTCCGTGACCGCGCCAGTCGATGTCGCCGCCACGGGCTCCACCGTGAAAAATTTCGAGCTCGTCTCCACCCTTCAGGAGACCGCCACCGGCGCCGACGGCACCGTGAAACTCACGGCCTTCACCGTCTCCTCCGCGCGCGACGGCAACGCCAAAGCCATCATGGACCAGCGCAATTCCATGAACATCACCAACACCGTCGCCTCCGATGCGTTTGGCGACAACGCCGAGGGCAACGTCGGCGAATTCCTCAAGCACCTTCCCGGCGTCGAGCTCGACCTCTTCTACGGCGAGGTCCGCACGGTCCGTCTCGGTGGCCTCGGCTCCGAATACACCTCCGTCACCATGGACGGCATCGCCCTCGCCAGCACCGATGCCAACAACTCAGGCTCAGGCGCCGCCCGTTCCTTCACCATGGAGATGGCTTCGCTCAACAGCATGGAATCCATCGAGGTCTCCAAGACCGTCAGCGCCGATGTCGATGCCAACGCCCCTGCCGGCACCATCAACCTCCGCACCAAGCGCGCCTTCGACCGCGTCGGCCGCCGCGTCACCTGGCAGGCCAATGTCGAGGCCCACTCCCAAGCCATGACGCTCGGCCGCTCCCTCGGGCCCGACGAAGACCGCGCGAACTACAAAATCCGCCCCGGCGGGATCTTCGAATACTCGGATCGTTTCTTGGACAACAAACTCGGTGTCGTCCTCAACATCAGCGAGTCCAACGTTTACCAAGAGGCTCTCATCACCTCCTCGGCCTACAGCACCGCCGTCTCTGCCACCGATACGCGCCCGCTCGTTCCCACCACGCTCAATTTCCAGTGGGCACCCCGTTTCAACAAGCGCTTCGCCACCACCCTCACCACCGACTACCGTATCAACCCCTACCTCGATGTCGGCCTGGTCACGATCTACAACTACGCCGATCTCTGGACGCCTCAGCGCACCGTCATCTTCAACTCCAGCGTCGGAGCCCGTAGCCAAGTCATCGGCGACGATCCCCTCCTCAGTTTCACCTCTGCCGCGTCCGGCACCGTGCAGGTCAATCCCGTCGCCGTCTCTAAAATGGGCGAGACCTTCACCCTGATTCCCCGCGCGCTGTTCAAACGCGGCAATTTCGAGCTCGAGGCCAAGGGCGCCTACTCCGATTCCACCAGCTGGTATGATCCCATGGGCCGCCACCAGTCGATCCGCGACACCAACTCGCCCACCGCCTCCGGCGTCACCTATCGCGCCGAACGCTCGTCCCTGATGTCGAGTGATTGGAAATTCACCCAGATCGGCGGCCCCGATATCGCCCGCGGCTCCAGTTACACCAACCCCACGCTCACCGCCAACGACGGCCGCTTCGGCCGCACCGTCCTCTTCAGCGGCGAAATCATCGGCACTCTCAAGACCAACCAATGGCTCCCCGTGACCTGGAAGACCGGTCTTAAGACGCGCCAGCAGATCCAGAAATTCGAAGACGATCAACTCGCCAAGCGCTACGACTACGCACCCGGCGGTGTGATTCCGGCCCGCGGCGCCTGGGATCCCTACCGCTCCCCATGGGAATATTCCCTCGCGATGAACGACGGCAGCGCCACCTCCATCTCCGGCGCCACCGTCTTCATGCCCAACCTCCGCGCCATCGGCGACCTCTACAACAACAGCCGCGCCGACTTCCGTCAGAACTGGGGCACCAACGCCGACAACTACTACCAATCCTACGTCGCCCGCCGCCGCCGCTACTACGAGCGCATCGACGCCGGTTTCCTCATGGGCACGACGAAGTTCCTGCGCTTCACCGCCCGCGCCGGTCTCCGCTGGGAAGAAACGTCCACCGAAGCCAGCGAGGCCGATACGCGCACGCCCGCCGAGGTCCGCGCCGCCGGCTTCCCCGTCGGCACCACCGGTGTCGCCACCACCATCCCCGGCATCGACTACCAGTTCCTCTCCCAACCCCGCGTCAAACGCACCGGCCAATACGACAACCTCTTCCCGAGCGCCTCCCTAAAATACAACGTGGCACCCAATCTCGACGTGCACTTTGGCTTCAGCTCGACCATCCGCCGCCCCTCCTACGTCAACCTCGCCGGCGTCTGGACCATCAATGACCAGGCCCTCACCGTCACCACGCCCAATCCGCGCCTGAAACCGGAAATGTCCGACAACTACGCCGCCCGCATCGCCTACTACTTCGAGCCCGTCGGCCTGCTCGCCGCGACCTTCACCGAGCGCAGCGTGCAAAACCTCTTCATCACCGATCGCCTCAGCGCCCAGGCCTTCGGCTACACCGGCGAAGATGAGCTCCAGAACTACGAGTTCATCACCACCGAAAACGGCCCCGATCGCATCAAGATCCGCAGCATGGAACTGGAGTATAGCCAGAGCCTTTCGTTCCTCGGCCCGCTCTTCCGCCGGCTCTCCGTGCGCGGCAGCTACACCCGCCTCTACGCCGAGGTTCCCCGCGCGAGCCTGACGCCGCACCTCGCCAGCGGCGGTCTCAAC
>JANXLP010000453.1 GCA_025355125.1 Opitutaceae bacterium
GAGCAGCGCCGTCGTCATCATCGTGAAACAGCCGGCGTGCGCCGCGCCGATCAGTTCCTCGGGATTCGTGCCCTTGGCGCCCGTTTCAAAACGAGTGGCGAACGTGTAGGGCGCATTGACGAGCGTCGCACTTTCGGTGCCGATGCGGCCGTAACCATTTTTGAGCGAGCCGTTCCAGACGGCGGTGGCTGAGCGTTGGATGGACATAGGTGTGATGTATTTTTCTAACGTTGATACTGAACAGAAACAAAATCCTCAGCGGCCCATGACCGCCATCATCGCCGGCGTCGTGTAGCGGTTACCCGCCGCCGCCGTGCGCGGAAACACCGCCTCGATCTCCACCATATCCCTCGGCGTCAGCGTCACGCGGAGCGCGCCGATGAGATCTTCCAAATTCGTCCGCCGCCGCGTGCCCGGGATCGGCACGAGGTGCCCGCCCTGCGTCCGCACCCACGCGAGCGCGAACTGCGCCGGCGTGCAGCCCTTGGCCCGAGCCAGCTCGCCCACGCGGTCCGCCAGCGCCAGGTTGCGCACGAAATTCTCGCCCTGAAACCGCGGCATCGTCGCCCGGATGTCGTCCGCCGCGAAATCCGCCGGCTTCCGAATCTGCCCCGTCAAGAACCCGCGCCCCAGCGGGCTGTAGGGCACAAATGTCACGCCCAACTCCGCGCACACCGCCAGCACCCCGTCCTCCGGATCGCGCGTCCACAGCGAATACTCGCTCTGCAACGCCGCCACCGGTGTCACCGCGTGCGCCTTCTTCAGCGTGCCCACACCCACCTCGGAAAGCCCCCACGCGCGGATTTTACCCGCCGCGATCAACCCGCCATACGCCGCCGCGATTTCCTCGATCGCCACCTCTCCCGTGAACCGGTGCAGGTAAAACAGATCGATCGCCTCCACCCCGAGCCGCTTCAGCGAAGCGTCGCACGCCGCGCGGATGTAGGTCGGCGTGTTGTTAAAACCACGCGCCATCGGGTCCATCGGATCGCGCACAATCGCACACTTCGTCGCGATCACGACCGCGTCGCGCGCGACACCCGACGAGCGCAGCGCCCCGCCGACCAACACCTCGTTCGTGTGCGGCCCATACGCGTCCGCCGTGTCCAAAAAATTTCCGCCCGCCTCGAAGTAGCGGTGCAGCGTCGCTACCGATTCCGCATCGTCACTCGGCCCGTAGAAATCGCTCATGCCCATGCAGCCCAGCCCGAGCGGAGCAATCCGCAGCGCGGTCTGCCCCAGTTGCGTGCGATCCGTCAGCGTGGCGATGGGCATAACCGATTAAGAAGCCGCAGCTAGCCCTCCGCGCAACCCATCCGCGTTCTTTTTCTTCCCGATGGTCAGGACTCCCAGCGCCGCGATCACGCACAGCAAGCCCGCGCCCGTGAACGCCCACGCATAGCTCCCAAACGCCGTCCGCACCGCCCCCGCGCCATAAGCCGCACACGCCGCGCCCACCTGATGCGCCGCCACGATCCAACCGAAAACAATGCTCGCGCGCTCACGGCCAAAAACCTCGCCCGTCAGCTTCACCGTGGGCGGCACCGTCGCGATCCAGTCGAGCCCGTAAAATACCGCAAACACCGCCAGCCCCGCTGTCGGCCCGAGCAACGCCGTCGGCAAAAACAGCAACGAGAGCCCGCGCAGCCCGTAGTAGCCGAAGAGCAGCGCGCGGTTGTTGTAACGATCCGACAGCCACCCCGAGAGCGTCGTGCCCGCGAGGTCAAAAATCCCCATCGCCGCCAGCAGCCCCGCCGCGCGCACTTCCGGAATCCCACAATCAAACGCCGCCGCCACGAGATGCGTGCCGATCAGCCCGTTGGTGCTCGCGCCGCAGATAAAAAACGAGCCCGCCAGCAGCCAGAAATCCCGCGTGCGCGCCGCGTCGAACAGCGTCGTGATCGCGAGCTTCGCCGGATTGCCCACCGCCCGCACCGCCGCATCCGGCGCCCCGGTTTCTCCATACGGCCGCAGGCCCACATCGCGCGGCTCATCGCGCATGAAAACCCAGATCACTGGAATCATCGCGAGCGAGACGCACGTCACGACCAACGGCGCACTGCGCCAGCCCGACGTCGTCACGAGCGACGCAAACCACGGCAGAAACACGAGCTGCCCCGTCGCCGCACTCGCCGTCAGCAAGCCCATCACCAGCCCGCGGTGCTTCGTGAACCAGCGGTTCGCCACCGCCGCCCCGAGCACCGTCGCGGCCATGCCCGAACCCGCGCCGACGACCAGCCCCCACAAAATCACAAACTGCCAATACGTTTTGATGAACGCCGACGAGCCGTAGCCCACCGCGAGCAACGCCATTCCCAACATCATCGTCCGCCGCAAACCCAGCCGCACATACAGCGCCGCCGCAAACGGCCCGATCAGCCCATAGAGAAAAATATTCACCGCCACGACCGAAGACACCGTCGCCCGGCTCCATTGAAACTCGTTCCCCAGCGGCAACAGCATCACCCCCGGCGCCGACCGCGCTCCCGACGCCGCGAGTAATGTGAGAAACGTCACGCCCGCGACGATCCACGCATAATGCAGCCGTTTCGGTTCAGTCTTCTTTGTGCTCATAAAGGTAGGGCGCGTTATCCCTAACGCGCCGCTTGGACATAGCCACCCCCTCACGCCCCGCAAAACCAATTCCGTCCCTCACGCTCACAGCGCCCTCACCACCGCATATGCACACCCATGTGGAAAAACCCGCCGCTCGGCCCCTCCGCCGGCAGCGTCGCCAGCGCCACGCTGGTCTTCGCGCCATCGGCGATTTCCAGCGCCGCCCCCGCGCCGCCCATGTCGGTTTTCACCCAGCCCGGATGCGCCGAGTTCACCTTCACGTTCGTGCCCTTCAACTCCTGCGCGAGTTCGACCGTAAACATGTTCACCGCCGCCTTCGACGCATCGTAGCCCAGCAACCGCGCCGGATAGATCGGGGAGTTCGCATCGCCGTGCTCCGTGAGTGAACCGAGGATCGACGAAAGATTCACGATCCGCCCGGCCATCGACTTCTTAATCAACGGCAGAAACGCCTGCGTCACCGCCACAAGCCCAAAAAAATTCGTGTCGAATGTCGCCCGCAGCGAAGCCTGCGCGACGGTGCTCGGTCCCGTCTCGGTCGCGTAATCGAGCACGCCCGCATTGTTCACCAAAATATCCAGCCGGCCAAATTCCTTCTCCACCCACGCCGCCGCCGCGCGGATCGAGCCCGCATCCGTGACGACCAACGGCACCACGCGCGCCTCGATCCCCTCGCCCTTGAGCTGCGCCACCGCGCCCGCGCCCCGTTGCGCATCCCGCGCACCGATGAGAATCGTGATACCCTGGCGACCGAGCTGCCGGGCGGTTTCGAGACCGATGCCTTTGTTGGCGCCGGTGATGAGAGCAATTTTTGAAGATGACATGGATGGATATGAGTTGAGGTTGGAAAAGATCAGACTGCGAACGCCGGATAATCCGTATAACCCTTCGACCCCGCACCGTAAAACGTCTCCGGCACCGGCGCGTTCAACGCCGCTCCTTCCTTGAAACGTCGCGGCAAATCCGGGTTCGCGATGAACAATTTCCCCCACGCCACCGCGTCCGCCCGGCCCGCCGCGATCTCCCCCTCCGCCTCGGCTGCCGTGAACCCCTGATTCGCCACAAACATCCCGCCAAACGCCCTCTTCAGCGCCGGCCCGAGCCGAGGCTCGACCAACCCTTCGCGCGCGCACAAAAACGCCAGCTTCCGTTTACCCAACTCGGTCGCGAGATAGCCGAAGGTCGCCGCCAGATTCGAGTCACCCATCCCGTGCGAATCGCCGCGCGGCGCGAGGTGATAGCCCACACGATCTGCGCCCCACACGCCCACGACCGAATCCGTCACCTCGAGCGCCAGTCGCGCGCGATTCTCCAGCGACCCGCCGTAATTATCGGTGCGCTTGTTCGATCCATCCTGCAAAAATTGATCGAGCAGATAACCGTTCGCGCCGTGGATTTCCACGCCGTCAAACCCCGCTCGTTTCGCGTTCTCCGCCCCGCGCCGATAAGCCTCCACCACGCCCGACAACTCCGCCCGCTCCAGCGCGCGCGGCGTCACGAAAGACTTCATCGGCCGGATCAGGCTCACATGCCCCGATGCCGCGATCGCACTCGGCGCCACCGGCAGTTTTCCATCGAGATACACCGGATCGGAAACGCGCCCCACGTGCCACAGCTGCAGCACCATCCGCCCACCCGCCGCGCGCACCGCGTCGGTGATCAGCTTCCAACCCACGACTTGCTCCTCCGACCAGATGCCCGGCGTGTCGGGATAGCCCACGCCCATCGGATCGACCGACGTCGCCTCCGTGATGATCAGTCCCGCGCTCGCCCGTTGCACATAGTAGTCGCGCATGAGCGCGTTCGGCACCCGCCCGGCGGAGGCACGGCAGCGCGTGAGCGGTGCCATGATGATACGGTTGGGCAACGTGAGCGCGCCGAGTTGAAGCGAAGAGTGCAGCTTGGACATGAGCGCTACGAGATGCGCGGAATCTCAGGTTGCGCAACCGCGTGACCGAAAAATTCATGCTCGCGGATTGCACGCCGCCCCGCCGCCCGGCTCACTCGCTCCATGTTCCCTCTCCCCACCCTTCGCTCGCTCCTCACCGCCACACTTCTCGTCACCGCCAGCGCCTTCGCCGCGCCCGAGAAATGGACCGCTCAGATCGACGCCTACACCCAAGCCGATGCCGTCAAAGCCCCCGCGCCTGGCGCCGTCGTTTTCGTCGGCAGTTCCTCGATTCTTAAGTGGACCACCGTCGCCGCTGACTTTCCTTTCGCCAAAGTTCTTAACCGCGGCTTCGGCGGCTCCGAACTCTCCGACAGCGTCTTCTACGCCGACCGCATCGTCATCCCCTACGCCCCGCGCACCGTCGTCGTTTATGCCGGTGAAAACGATCTCCAAGCCGGCAAATCCGCCGAGGCCCTGCTCGCCGATTTCCAGGCCTTCTGCGGAAAGATCCACCCCGCGCTCCCCCAGACCAAGATCATCTTCGTCTCCATTAAAGAAAGCCCCTCGCGCGCCAAGATCCGCGAAAAAGTCCTGCTCGCCAACAAACTCATCGCCGCCGAATGCGCCAAAGACCCGCGCCGCACCTTCGTCGATGTCGCCACTCCCATGCTTGATGCCGCTGGCCAGACCCGCCCCGAACTTTTCCAAGCCGACATGCTCCACATGCAGCCCGCCGGCTACGCCATCTGGACCAAAGTCCTCACGCCTTATCTCAAAAAATAACCCGCCTTCCCCTCTGTCATTGCGAGGAGCGCAGCGACGCGGCAATCCAGCTCACTCGTTCCCATGCGAAGCGCTTCCTTTGCTCGTCCCCCTCCGTTTCCTGATTCCCTGAGTTCCAGATTCGTCCCGCTTACCTCCCCACTGCACCACCTCATGACTGATTCGCCCGCCGCCCGCCTCGCCCAGCAAATCGCGTTCATCGTCGAGGCCGACAAACTCAAAACCATCTTCCGCCAGACGGTGAACACCGTCAGCGGTCGCGCCGAGAACGACGCCGAGCACTCGTGGGCGCTTTGCCTTCTGGTCATCACGCTCGCCGAGCACGCCAACGTCCCCGACTTCGATGTGCTGCGTGCCCTGAAAATGGTGATCATCCACGATCTCGTGGAAATCGACGCCGGCGACACCTTCGCCTACGACACGAAAAACATGGCTGACCAACACGCGCGCGAGTCCATCGCCGCCGACCGCATCTTCGGCCTCCTGCCCGCCGGCCAGTCCACCGAATTTCGCGCGCTCTGGGACGAGTTCGAAGCCCGCCAAACACCCGAGTCCAAATTCGCCGCCGCCGTGGACCGCTTCCACCCCATGCTCCTCAACTGCTCCACCGAAGGCGCCGCGTGGAAAAAGCACGGCATCACCGTTGACCGCGTCCTCGCCCGCAACGCCCACATCGCCGAAGGCAGCACCGCCCTTTGGACCTACGCCCAAGAAATGCTCGCCACCGCCGTCGCCGCCGGCCACGTCGCCCCCGCGCCGACCGCGTCCGCCACATAAAAATCGAACCAACCGAAACCCAACCTGTCGGTTGCATTTCACCGCCTCCTTCAAAACCTCTCCTCTCATATGAACCGCCGCGATTTTCTCACCCGCACTTCCACCGTGGCCCTCGCCGCGTCGCTCGCCCCCGCGCTCAGCCAGCTCTCCGCCGCCACCGCGATCTCCGCTCCGACCGCCGGCCACACCTATCCTTTTGCCGTCACTCCGCTCCCCTACGATTACGCCGCCCTCGAGCCCCACATCGACGCCGCGACGATGAAGCTGCATCACGACAAACACCACGCCGCCTACGTCACCAATCTCAACGCCGCGCTCAAGGATCACCCCACGCTCCACGGCCTCACTATCGAGCAACTTCTCCGCCAGTTCGATTCCGTCCCCGCCGCGATCCAACCCGCCGTTCGCAACCACGGCGGCGGCCACATTAACCACGAATTCTTCTGGCAGATCATGCGCCCCGTCGGCACCGAGGGCTCGGGTGGCAAGCCCGGCGAAAAACTCGCCGCCGCCATCATCGCCGATTTCGGCTCCCTCGAAAAGCTTCAGACTGAGTTCAACGCCGCCTCACTCAAAGTCTTCGGCTCCGGCTGGGCATTCCTCGTCCGCGACGCCGCCACCGGCAAACTCAAGATCACGACCAAGCCCAATCAGGACAGCGACCTCTTCCAAACCAACCAGACCTGCCTCCTCGCCTGCGACGTCTGGGAGCACGCCTATTATCTGAACTACCAAAACCGGCGCGCCGACTACCTCAAGGCCTGGTGGAACGTAGTCGCCTGGGACATCGCCTCCCGCCGCTTCGTCGCCTGAAAGTAGGGCGCGGTCTCCGACCCGCCCTCGCTTCCCGCGCCACGCCGCACCCTCAGCTCAAATCCCGAATCGACCCGAACTCCGGGTCGAACAACCGCTGGTGAGTCCGCACGATCATGCCGTCCGTGAGGCCGGCCAGCCAGTCGCAGATCTGCCGCGCCTTGCCCGCATCCGTCACTTCGCCCGCGATCAACTTCCCGACTCGCGGCGGCAAAATGTGGATAATCCGCCCCTTCCGCTCGACGTAGTTTTTCCACGCCGAGTCCCACAACTCGAACATCACCTTGCGCGCCTTGTGCTCCATCTGCTGGAGCTGCGGACTCTCAAAGATGATGTCGTTGGCCATCTTTTTATAAAACATCGCCTCGCGCTCCGCCGCCGGCCCGACCACGAGTTCGAAGCGATAGCGATTCGTCGCCGCGCTCATAAAATTCTTCCGCTCGCGCAGCCGGCACGCCGTGATGAACGCGCCGATCTTAGCCGAGAATACATTCTCCAGCCGGTCTCCGCGCATCGCCGCAAACAGTCCGTCAAGCCACGCCTGCCGTTCCGCATCCAGCGCCTCGCTCGCCGCCCACGCCTCGATCCGCTCCACCGTCAGAAACCCCGCCTTCACCCCATCGACGATATCGTTGAGCGAGTAAGCCGCGTCGTCAGCCCAGTCCATGATCTGACACTCGACGCTCTTAAACGCGTTCAACTTCTCCCCCGCGTGCAGCTCCGCCGGAATCACGTTCGCGTCCGACTCCGCGCCAAAAACAAAAGTCCTCACCGCCGCCTGCGGATCATACAAAAAGTGGTTCGCCGGCGGCGTCGAAAACTCCGTGAACAGCTTTTTGTATTTCAAAACGCCATCGAGCAGCGCCCGCGTCGCTTGCATCCCGCGCACTCCCGATTCGTTCTGATACATCGTCTCCGTCAAGAGGTGTAGCGTCTGTGCGTTCCCCTCAAATCCGCCCCACGGCAGCATCAACTCTTGCAACGTCCGCTCGCCCGAATGCCCAAACGGCGGATGCCCCAAGTCGTGCGCGAGACACACCGCCTCGACCAAATCTCCGTCGATAAAAAAATCGTCGCCCAACGGCCCGCCCTGCGTCCGCAAAAAATGACAGATCGACCGGCCGATCTGCGCGACCTCCATCGAGTGCGTCAGTCGCGTCCGGTAAAAATCGTATTCGCCCGACAGAAAAACCTGTGTCTTCGACTGCAACTTCCGAAACGCATGCGCGTGGATGATCCGGTCGCGATCGATCTGAAACGCATTGCGGTAATCGGTCTTGCGCACCGCCCCATAGGTCTCGGCATCGAAGTCGGAATAGAAGCGGTTAATCATCGGCTTTGGTTTCGACAGCACTGGCTCCCCCCACACGATGCAAACCCATATGCGCCGCCACCGTTTCCCTACCGCCTTCGGCGACTGCGCCATGGCATGGGATGAAACTGGCCTGCTGAGTTTTTCACTGCCGGGCGGCGACCTGCCCGCTGCGACCACTGAGCCTCCACCGCCCTGGCTCGCCGAGCTCATCGCTCGCGTGCAGGCCCACCTCAACGGCCAATTCCAGCTCTTCGCCGACGTTCCCTACGCCTTCGCCAACGTGACCGACTTCGAGCATCGCGTGTATGAACTCTCCCTCGCCATCCCGCCCGGCGAAACGCGCAGCTATGGCGAACTCGCCGCAAAACTTTCACTCCCGCCCGGCGGTTCGCGCGCCGTCGCCGCCGCTCTCGGCGCGAATCCCTGGCCGCTGCTCGTGCCCTGCCACCGCATCGTCGGCGCCGACGGCCGCATGACAGGTTTTTCCGGCCCCGGCGGCATACGCACCAAGACGCGCCTCCTCGCGCTCGAGGGCGCGCAGCTCATTTCGGAATGAAATTTCGCACCGACTCAGCTTGCTCCACGCGCGTCTGAGCCAACGTTGACCAAACTCATATCTTTTCCATGCCTGCCAAAACCATGCGCGCCATCGCCAAGCTCCAAGCTGGCCCCGGCCTCTCCCTCACCCAAGTCCCCGTGCCTACGCCCGGCGTGAACGACGTCCTCATTAAGGTCAAAAAGACCTCCATCTGCGGCACCGATGTCCACATCTACAACTGGGATGCCTGGGCCGAGAAAACCATCAAGGCCCCGATGGTGATCGGCCATGAATTCGTCGGCACCATCGAAGCCGTCGGCGCCAACGTCATCGGTTTCAACCCCGGCGATCTCGTCGATGGCGAAGGCCACATTGTCTGCGGCCTCTGCCGCAACTGTCTCGCCGGCCGCCGCCATCTTTGCAAAGACACCAAAGGCGTAGGCGTGAATCGCGATGGCGCGTTCGCCGAATACCTCTGCATCCCTGCCACCAACGCCGTCCACGTCGATCCCGCGATCCCGCTCGACGTCCTCTCGTGCTTCGACCCGCTCGGCAACGCCACCCACACCGCTCTCCAATACGATCTCGTCGGCGAAGACGTGCTCATCACCGGCGCCGGCCCCA
>JANXLP010000719.1 GCA_025355125.1 Opitutaceae bacterium
TTTTTGACTCAAGGTAGCTGCGAGCGCCAGCGAGTGGCGGTTTGCCGTGCGCTCCGCGCGCGGCTATGCGCGTGGTGCCCTCGAAAAACAGCCGTGCGCGGAGCGCACGGCCCACCACCAGCCGGCGGCAGTCTGATGCGCGAACACGGGGCCTCAGTTAGCCGCCACTCACGCCGCAGTTTGTCCGATAGACGCCGTCGCCTCCGCCGCCGCGCTCACGATGCGTTCATGCACGCGCGCATCGATATTGCGCCCGCAGATCGGCAACACCACCGCGCGCGTCCGCACCCGCCCACCGAGCAGCGCCGCCAGCGCCGCCGCACCCGCACCCTCCGCGACCACGCCCGCCTGCCGCGCAAGCAACGCGATGGCCGCCGCGATTTCGCCTTCGCTCACCGTGACCACGTCGTCCACCCGCGGCGCCGCGAGCGCAAACGTCGTCGCGCCCACCCGCGCCACCGCCAATCCATCCGCGAGCGTGGGCCGCAAACTCACGCGCACCGGCTCACCGTGCGCCCGCGCCGCCGCAAAACCCGCCGCACCCTCCGGCTCGACCGCGACGACCCGCACCTCCGGCCGCAGCGCCTTCATCACCGTCGCCACGCCCGCCAGCAACCCGCCGCCGCCCACCGGCACGATCACGGTGTCGAGCTCCGGCGCCTGCTCCAAAAACTCCAGCGCCAGTGTCGCCTGCCCCGCGATCACGCGCAGATCGTCGAACGGATGCACCAGCGTCGCCCCGCTCACCGCCGCGAGCTCCACGGCATGCGCGTGCGCCGTCTCAAAATTTTCGCCGTGCAGCACCACCTCGGCACCGAGCCCGCGGCAGCGCGTAATCTTCACCGCCGGCGCGTTCACCGGCATCACCACCGTCACGCGCACGCCGAGTTGCGCGCCGTGGTAGGCGAGCCCGAGCGCATGGTTGCCCGCCGACGCCGCGATCACCCCGCGCGCCCGCGACTCCGCATCGAGACAGAGCAACGCATGCCGCGCCCCGCGCTCCTTGAACGCCCCCGTGCGCTGCAAATCCTCGCGCTTTAGCCAGATCTTCACGCCCGCGATCTCCGACAGCGCCGGTGCAATGAGGCACGGCGTTCGGCGAAGCCCGGTCGCGAGGCGACGCTGGGCGGCTAAAACATCGGCGAGCGTGAGGCTCGGTGCAGTGGAGGGCGTGTTCATGGGAAAAAGGGCGAACCGCGAGCCCGGGCCAACAAAAAGCCCCGAGCGTTGCGGCTCAGGGCTTCGGAGAGGGGTGATTGTTATAATCGAGTTATACCGTCACGCGCTGCCGCCCTGATTCGCGGGGAATCATAATAATGGCGACAATAATTACGGCGCGGAGACTCATGTGAGAGCCGCCAACAAAGCCACCGCCCCCGTTTTGTCCAGCCGCGAGTCGGTCACCCCTTCCGTAGCAACGGCGAGCGTCAGCGAGCGGATACCCCGCGCTCCTCAAACAACCCACACCGTCGACCCTCCCCGACGATACGTCCCGGCACCATAACCGTCTGCGGCACCGCCGAGCACCCGCCCTCTCCCTCGCCGGGATCAAACTCATCGGTGGCTGGATCGCCAAAGCATCGTGTTCACTTTGGGTCCAGTCCGCCGAAGCAGGTAATTTCACACCACCGGCGCCCAAGTCGGCCGCCGGCGACCGGCGCCGCGTTCAGAACGTGGCTTTGAAACCCAGAACCCAGTTGGCCCCGTATTCCTGCATCACCCGGAGGGCCGGATTGACTCCCTCCAAGGCGCCGGGAGGCGATTCATACCAGACCACCGGAACGCCGGTGATGTTACGTCCTTGAAGATACATCGCGTAACGCGCGGAGAATTTCCACGAAAGCGAGAGATCGAACTGGGTGAGCGCGCCCTTGTAGCGGCCGTAGATGCCGTCCGGCGAATCGTCGCGCCAGACCATGCCGAGCGAGCCGTTGAAGTTGCGCAGCGCGTAACCGAGGCGGGACGTGAGGCGGTGCGGGGCGAGGTTGTTGCGGCGTTGGCTCGCGTAGGAACGGGTGTAGGCGATGTTGACGTTGGTGCCGGCGAACAGTCAGGGCAGGAAGCCGAGCGTCTGGTTATAGGCCAATTCCATGTTGCGGAAGCGGCGCTCTTCGGCGCTGTTCCGCGTCGAGCGAAACGTGTAGGCGGCGAACTCGGGGTCATCCACGCCGAAGTCTTCAGCCGTGTAGTCGAAGGTCTCGCGGAGGTTGCTGATTTCGTTCTGCGAGAGCCCGACCGAGAGCTGGCCCGGGGCGCGCACGCCGAAATAGTAGGCAAGGCGGGTCTGGTAGTTCTTGGAATACTCCGGCTGCAGGTCGGCGTTGGGCGCATCCACGCGCTGGATGTCTTCGAGAATGTTGAAGCTGCCGGTGAGATTGTCCACCGGCGGACGGGAGATCGCCTTGTTGGCGCCGATCTGAAACTCGAGATTGGGGAGGATCTTGTATTTCGCGACGAGCGAGGGGAACACGTTGTAATACTCGGATTCGCGCACGACCCGCGGTTTGCTGAGGAACTGATACATCAGACCGGGCACCGTGGTGGCACGTCCGGCGTTGTTCACCGGAAACCCGGCGGCGACAATCTCGCTCCGGAAACGCGGGGCGAATTCGGTGAATTCATTCAGGGTATTCTCCACGCGCACGCCGGTGCGCACGGTGAGCCTGCGCGTGAGCGACACATCGGCCTGCAAAAAACCGGCGGTCACCGTTTGCTGGAAATTACGACGGGATCCGACATTGGAGTTATACCAATTGTCCGGCGTCGCCGTGTTCACAAAGAGCTGCGGGCTGGATTTGAACAACGCCCCGATGCGGTTGCGGTCGGCGCGGGGCGGCATGCCCTGGACGCCCGCGAGGTTGAAAACCGTAAGCGCATTCGTGGTGCCCGTATCGAAGGGATGGGACGAGATATAGCCGAGGTTCGC
>JANXLP010000056.1 GCA_025355125.1 Opitutaceae bacterium
CGCGCGGATTGTTGATGAACGTGGCGGGGGCATTGAGGAGGGTGGGTGGGGGCGGGAGGGATTCGTCGTAGCTGATGGTGAGGTCCTCAAGGCCGGCGTGATGGACATCGCGGCCGAGGATGCCGGTGGTCCACGTGGAAAAACCGTCGGAGCCGCGTTCGCGGTCGGCGGCGAAGGTGCCGCGGAGTTTGATGTGAAGTTTGCTCGTGCCGGTGGATGCGCCGCGGAGGACGACGCCGGAGAGTAGGTTGAGCGTGGTGGTGAGGGGATAGTCGCCGGGAGCGAGTGTGATGACGCGGGCGGCAGGCGCGGGCGATAGTCCGGGCGGGGGATTGGCTGCGGCGCTGTCGATGAGGGCCTGGAGGTCGTCGCCGGGTTTCGCGTGGGCGACGATGGGAAGATCGACGGGGATGCCGCCCGTGACGCCGGCCTTGGCCCACTCGGCCATGTCGGGGTAGCGCGGATCGAGGAGGGCGGCCGAGAACGTGGACGCGGTGGCGGAGAGGATCGACGCCAGGCCTGCGCCCACCAGTAACCACCGGGCGAGGAGTCGCCGGGAGACGGAGGGTGGGAAGCGGTGGGGGCGGAACATTGGGTGGATCGTGGCGGAGGTCGGCGGCGGCGCGATGGGAAAGCGGGGGAGATCGGTTCTCGCAGAAACGGATACTGCATGATGCCCGTAACGCTTCGGCAAACGCTCGCCAGCACGCTTGCGTCGTTTCGAAGACCAAAAAGTTTCCAATAAATATTAAACATTCTTGCATTTTGGTCGTAGTTTTTCTGTCTCGTCACGCGGTCGAGTCCCCATCGGCCGCTAAATCGGCGACTTCCGGTCGCTGGTTTTTTGACCACCAACACCCCTGCCCCCACCATGTTAACGTTCGGACTATTCCGGCGGCGTCAGCCGTCACTTGTTGCTTTGATTCTCGGCTGGCTGCTTTCAGCCGTCCTGCTCAGTGCCCAAACCGGTTCCACCGGCAGCATTCAAGGCAGGGTTTTTAACCCCGTTTCAAAGGATTACGTGGGCAACGCCGAGGTGCGTCTCGATGGCACCTCCCAGGTCACCTATTCGGAGAGCGACGGTTCGTTCCAGTTTGCGAACGTGCCCGCCGGTCCGGCGTCGATCACGGTGCTTTTCACGGGCTCTACCACCGTCAAGGATTCGTTCACGGTGACGGCGGGGCAACCGGCGGTGCGTGAAATTAATCTGGTCAGCGCCGCTGCGGTAGCGCCGACTACGAACAAGGACGGCGTGATCCAGCTCACCGCCTTCACCGTCGCCACCGAGCGCGAAGGCAACGCGAAGGCCATTCAGGCCCAGCGGCGCAACATGAACATCACCACTTCGGTGTCGTCCGACATCTTCGGTGACGTCGCCGACGGCAACGTGGGTGAGTTCCTCAAATACCTTCCGGGCGTCGATCTCGATTACGTCGAGTCGGAAGCCCGCGGCCCCCGCCTCGGCGGCATGGACGGTCAATACGTGGGCGTCTCCTTCGACGGAGCGCGCACCGCCAATGCCGACGCCAATCGCGGCGGTGGTTCCGCTTCCCGCGCGACGAGCTTTGAAGGTTTCTCGATCACCGCCATCGATTCGATCGAGATCAACCGCACCTCCAGCCCGGAAAACGATGCGGATTCGCCGGCCGGCACGATCAACATGAAGACCAAGCGCGCGTTCGAGCGCAAAGGCCGGCGTTTTGATTACAACTATGGCCTCAATCTGAACGGTGAAGAATTCACGCTGCGTAAGACTCCGGGTATCCGCGACACGCCCAGCTTCAAATGGAAGAACAACTATCAATTGGGTTACTCCGAGTCGTTCTTCAATCAGCGCTTCGGCATTCTTCTCAGCGCGAGCCATTCCAATTCCTACACCGAGCAAAACCAGGTGGTCGTGGACTATAATCGCGGCCCGGCCACCGATCCGCGCCCACTGGTGGCTCGCCAGATCGACTTCGGCGACGGCCCGAAATTCATCGTCAAAGATTCTCTGCTCCTCACCGCCGACTGGAAAGCGACCCCGCGCCTCGTGCTGTCGCTCAACATGATTTACAGCTACTTTGAGGGCGAGTTCTGGAACCGGAATTTCACGTTCGTCGCGGCCAACAACAACGCCAACGTGAACAACGGCCGGAATACGGTCGGCGGCGACGGTATCCTCAGCATTGTGGCTCCTCCGCGCACGGCTACGGCCAACGCGGCCACGGTCAACATAGGCGGCGGCTCCTCGGCCAAGCTGACCTACAGCCGGCAATTTGCCCCGCGCTTCGAATACAAGATCGGCGGTTTGATCGTGGACGGTTCGTTCGCGTTCTCCAAATCGGTGAATAATTACGAGTCCCTTGAGCGCGGATTTTCGAACTCCGAGGGCGGTGGCGTGCTTGGCGGTTGGACGGCGACGCGCCCGAATCCCGAATCGTGGGAATTTGTGATTCGCCAGGATTCAGGCGCGGACTGGACCGATCTCCGCAGCTTTACCAACAACACGACCAATAGCTCCAATGCGCCCCGCGACGGTGGCACCCGTGCCAATAACGATGATCGCACGTGGATTACGGAAAAGTGGACGGGCATGGCCAACGCGAAGTGGGTGGTGCCGTTCATGCAGCGCTTCCCGACCTCGATTAAATTCGGCGGTAAGTGGGACGAAGAGACCCGCAAAAACGCCACGGATAGCCCGCTGAATATCTGGTCCTATGTCGGGCCTGGTGGTAACACCACCGCGGTCAATCCCACGACCGGTTTGAACCAGAACGTGGCCTACGGCAATTGGGCGGACGTCGGCTCAAAGTATATCACCCAGTTCCCGTGGGATTCTGGCACCACCGACAGCCTCAAGGTTTATAGCATTGGCGGATCGAACGCGATGCTGCCCCGCGCGAATCGCCAAGCGATCGGGGAGCTGTTCAAAGCTCATCCCGAATTGTTCGTGAATACGTCCACCCCGAACGACTACTTCTTGGCCACCTACGCCAATCGACGTAATTTCCGGCAGGTGATCAATGCCGGCTATTCGCAGGTCGATATGAAGCTCACCAACAAGATTCAAATCCGCTTCGGTGTGCGCGGCGAACAGACCAAAAATAATCTCATCGAGTTCGATCCTTTGACCCGCGCCCAGGTGCTCGCCGCCGGCTATACGGCTGATGCGGTCGGAACCAACAACGGTCGTGCCAACACCATCGCAGGATTGAAATACCAATTTGAGAGCCAGCCCAAGGTGTCGCGCGGCAACGAATACACCAACTGGTTCCCCTCGCTGGTGGCCAAGTATCAGATCACGCCCCAACTGGAATGGCAGGCCGGCGTGAACAAGGGTATCTCCCGCCCCGGCATCGATAACCTTACGGGCCTTTTGACCGTCAATGAATCGAATTTCAGCGTGGCTGCGCCCAATCCCAATCTGCAGCCCGAGTATCATAAGGTTTACCAGACCCGCCTAGCCTACTACTTCGGCACCCAGTCGCCTGGCCAAGTCTCGGTCGCCTACATTCAGGACGAGGCGACCAACTTCCTCGTGTCGCGTGTTTTCAGCGCCCAGGAGTTTGGGGTTACGGATCCGGACTTCCAGAATTACACCTTCGTCACAACGACGAACGCCGAGGCCCTCCAGCGCTACAAGAATTTCGATTTCAACTACAGCCAGACCCTTGGCTTTCTGCCCAGCTACCTGCGTGGTCTCGGCGTCTCGGGGACTTATAGCCGGTCCTATGCGAACCAGCGGCGCAACAATCTCGCCCCGCACCGGGCGACGGCCCGCCTGAGCTATGCCTACCAGCGCTTCAACGGCTCCGTGGGTGCCGTTTGGGTGGATGACCGCCCGGTTGACGGCGTCTATGGACGTATCTGGGGGGCCATGACCAAACTTGATATCTCGGCCACTTGGAGACTCACGCGTTACTCCTCGCTCTACGTGCAGGTCCGTAATCCCACGAATCAAAAAGATCTCATCTACGAGTCGCCGCCTGGAGTGCAGGAAGGTAAAAACCGGGTCCTCCGCCGCATGGAGGCCTACGGCGACAACTGGGTCTTCGGCGTCAAGGGCTCCTTCTAAGCCCGTCCGCACCGCCTGAAAATTCCAGCGCCAGCCTTCGGGTTGGCGCTTTTTTTCGTCCTCGTCTCGCGCCCGCGTTGACCTCCGGTCCCCGAGAGCGTGCGCTCACTTCCGTATCGCATGCGTTTGCCCCCAACCGAAACGTCGTCCGCGCGCCCCCTCTTCGCCCGCCCCCTCGTCCGCGGGCTCGTGCTCGCGGCCATCGTGGTGATCGCCTACCTCGCGGCGCTTCCCGGAGAATTTCTCTGGGACGACGACCTGCACGTCACGGCCAACCCGACGATCATCGGCCCGCTCGGGCTGAAGGAAATCTGGACCACGGCGGCGGCGAATTACTTTCCGCTGGTGCTCACGAATTTTTGGGTGCAGCACGCACTCTGGGGTTTGCATCCGCTCGGCTATCATCTCGTGACCCTCGCGTGCCACGCGCTCTCCGCAGTGTTGCTCTGGCGCGTGTTGGGGCAACTGAAGGTGCGCGGTGCGTGGCTGGGAGCGGCGCTTTGGGCCCTGCATCCCGTGCAGGTCGAGTCCGTGGCGTGGATCTGTGAGCTCAAGAACACGCAGTCGGCGGTATTTTTTCTCGCGGCGATTATGTGCTGGGTGCGTTGGCTGGAAGTAGGGCGGGTCTCCGACCCGCTCTCCGCGCCGCGCCGACCGAGCCAGGGCGGGTCGGAGACGCGCCCTACTTTATTCTACGCGCTCGCGTTGGGCTGCGCGCTGCTCGCGATCTTGAGCAAACCCTCGACGGTGACACTCCCCGTCGTGCTGGCACTCTGCACGTGGTGGATGCACCGCCGGCTCACGTGGCGCGATCTGCTGCCGCTCGCGCCCTTTTTCGCCCTGTCCCTCGGCGCGGCCGGATGGACGATTTGGGAGCAGCGCATCCACTCTGGCGCGGAAGGCGCGGCGTGGGCGCAGACGTGGCCCGAGCGCTTCGCCATCGCCGGTCACGTGGTGTGGTTTTACCTCGGTAAACTCGCCTGGCCGGCGGACCTGATTTTTATCTATCCGCGCTGGCATATCGACGGATCGCACCTCCCCGTTTACGTGCCACTGGCGGCGTTGCTCGTCGTCCTCGCTTTCCTGTGGTGGCGGCGGGACGGAGCGCTGCGGCCGGTGTTTGCCGCCGCGATTTTCTTCGGTGTTTTGCTGTTTCCCGTGCTGGGATTTTTCAGCATTTATTTTTTCCGGTATTCTTTCGTCGGAGATCATTTTCAATACCTCGCGAGCATGGGTCCGCTCGCGCTCGCCGGTGCCGGAATCACCGTGGCGCTGGACCGTTTGCCCGCGGGCGTCGCCCGCCTGCGCGGCCTCGGGCCGGCGCTCGTCATCGGCCTGCTGAGCGCGCTCACCTGGCGCGAGAGCACGGAATATCTCACCCACGAATCGCTCTGGCGCGCGACGCTTGCGCGAAACTCACAGGCCTCCATGGCGTGGTTCAATCTCGGCGACACCCTCGTGAAAAAGGGCCGCCACGACGAAGCCATCGCGAGTTTCCGCCGCGCGCTCGAACTCCGTCCCGACGACGCCCCGGGCCACAACGACCTCGCCTGCGAACTTGTCGTCGTGGGCCGGCCGGAGGAGGCGATTCCGCTGTTTGAACGCGCGCTGGTCCTCCGCCCCGGCTACGCCCAGGTGCATAATAATCTTGGCAACGCCTTCCGCAGCCTCGGCCGGATCGACGAAGCCACGGTCCAGTATGAAAAAGCCGTTGCCGCCATGCCCGACTACGCGGAGGCGCACAACAACCTCGCCTGCGAGCTCGGCGCCAAAGGCCGTATCGCCGAGGCGCTCGCGCATTTTGCGGAGTCGATCCGCCTGCGGCCCGAGAACGCCGTCGCGCACAGCAATCTCGGCAACGCCCTCCGCGACGCCGGCCGGCTGCCCGAGGCTCTCGCGAGCTATGAACGCGCGCTCAAGCTCGCGCCTGTGTCTGCCGACGTCCTCGCCAACTACGCCCTCGCGCTCGTGGCCGCCGGCCGCACGGTCGAAGCGTTGCCGCGCTTTGCGGAGGCGGTTCGGTCGGCGCCCACCTCGGCCAAGATCTACCGCGACTGGGGCACGACCCTCTTGCGGATGGGCCGAATTCCCGAAGCAATCGTTCAGTTTGAAGCCGTGGTGCGCCTCGATCCCAACGCCGCCGCCGCCCACGCCACGCTGGGCAACGCGTTCGCGCAGGCCGGCCGATGGACCGAGGCCGCCGCGCGTTTTCGGTCGGGCCTCGCAGTCGCGCCCGACGATGCCGACTTGCACTGCAATCTCGCGGTGGCCCTCGCGAGTTCGGGCGAATTGGCGGAGGCCGTCGTCGAGTTTCGCCAGGCGATCCGTCTGCGCCCGGCTTTCATCGAGGCCCACGGCAATCTGGCCCAAGTGCTCCGCCAACTCGGCCGCGGGCTGGAGGCGGCCGACCATTTCGACGAAGCCGAGCGGCTTAAGCTCCAGGCCTCGCGGCCGCGCTGAGGCGGAAGCATGCAATTGTGGGAGCGAGCTTGCTCGCGACTTTGGTCTCGGAGTC
>JANXLP010000072.1 GCA_025355125.1 Opitutaceae bacterium
ATCCACTCATGGTGCCTGTACGCTCCGGAGTTCAGCGTCTATCTGGTGAAGGCGCGCGCGCTTACTGTCTCGCCGCTCCCCGTTTGTCCGGGGAGCGGCGCTTTTTTATTTGGAATCAGGCCTGCCCTTCGTTCACGGCACGGTCGCGCCGGCCGGGATCATGCTGCGGACCGGCCCCGCCGCGTTCCCAGTCGGCTAGGTAGGGAATTTCCTGATAGGGGGCGTGGAGGAACGGACCGATTGAGCAGAAGTGATTAGCCCGCGGCAGAGTGCCGCGGCTCTTCGAGCCTCCTCCGTGACCCTCGGAAATAAAATCATCACCGCTGCCATCGTCGCCGTCCTTCTCACCATCACGGTCGGCCTGCTCATCCAAAAACGCGCCTTCGAGCGCCAGGGCATCGAACTCACCCGCGACACGATGCGCGCGACCATCATCGAGGCGGAAAACGTGCGCGAGAGTATCTCCGCCCTCGGCGAAAAAGGGGCCTTCGACCGGACGAAACTGCTCGCGCAATACCGCGCCAGCGGCGATCTGCGCACTTCGACCATTTACAGCACGATCCCCGTCGTCGCCGCCTGGAACGCCGCGCAAAAAGCGGCCACGGACCAGGGCTTCGCCTTCCGCGTGCCAAAGCATCAGGCGAGGAATCCCAAGAACACGCCCACGGCCGATGAAGCCGCGATCCTTGATGCGTTCGAGAAGACGGGATCGGCGGAATTTTTCCAAGCCGGCCGTGCGACCGGCACCATTCTCTACGCCCGCCCGATCAAGCTCACGCAGGACTGCCTCACCTGCCACGGCGATCCCGCGAACAGCCCCACGCATGACGGCAAGGATATCGTCGGTTTTGCGATGGAGAACTGGAAGGTGGGTGAGGTGCACGGCGCCTTTGTGCTCAAAACGGATTTCCAGCGCGTTGATACCTCCGTGCGCGGCGCGATGGTTTCCACCTTCGGCTGGATGGCCTTGGTGGCGGTTGTGGTCGTGGGTGGTTTTTTTGTGATGAACCAGCGACTGATCGTCCGCCCTCTGCGGGCCGCGATCACCGCCATCGGCGGCGCCAGTGAGCAGACGTCATCCGCATCCGGCCAGATTTCCAGCGCGAGCCAGAAGCTCGCCGAAGGTGCGAGCGAGCAGGCCGCATCGCTGGAGGAGTCGAGTGCGTCGCTCGAGGAGGTTGCCAGCATGATCCGCCGCAACGCCGAGCACGCTAACACCGCCAAGACTCTCGCCACCGACACGCGCCGCGCGGCCGACGCCGACGCCACGGGCATGCGCGCGATGGAAGGGGCGATAAACGATATCAAGGCGTCGTCGGACACTATCGCGAAAATCATCAAGACGATCGATGAGCTCGCCTTCCAGACGAACATCCTTGCACTCAATGCCGCCGTCGAGGCGGCCCGCGCCGGCGAGGCCGGCATGGGCTTCGCGGTCGTCGCCGAGGAAGTCCGCGCGCTCGCCCAACGCTCTGCCAACGCGGAGAAGGAGACGGCGATGAGCATCGAGGATTCTATTGATAAGAGCGCCCGCGGCGCCGGCATGTGTGGCACGGTCGAGGCGAGTCTCCATGAGATCGTCGAGAAAGCGCGCCAGATGGACGAACTGGTGGCCGAGATCGCCACCGCCAGCGGTGAACAGAGCAAGGGCATCGACCAGGTGAACCTTGCGGTATCCGAAATGGATAAGGTCACCCAAGCCAACGCCGGCAGTGCCGAGGAAACCGCCAGTGCCTCGGAGCAACTGAGCGCAGAGGCCGCCGAACTCAACGCATCGGTCGGCGAGCTTGTTCGCCTGATTGGCGGCGGTGCCGGTGCGAGCTCCGGTGCCGGTAGCTGAACATTCCATTCAACTCCCTCGGTAACGCTCCGATGAGACTTACGACTTTCCTAAACGATTCCGTTCCTTCGCCCTCAATCGCAGTGCCTGTCCAAAATCCAAAGCCATGAAATCTCTGACCCTCGGTAAGAAAATCGCCCTCGGCTTCGCCAGCCTCATCGTCATCTCCGCACTCCTCGGGCTCATGGCGGTATTCAACATGAACACCGCGCAGAGGCAGGCGCGCACCCTCGCCACGGAATTCGTGCCCGCGACCAGCATCGCGAGCGCATTGCAAATGGCCATGGGCAAAACCCAGTTGGCCATCCGCAGCTACGGGTTTACCGCCGAGCCCTCAGCGCTCACCGAAGCACGCGCCCATCTCGAAGAGGTCAGAAAACAGGTCCAGAATGCGCTGGCGCTCGTCGCCGCGCATCCCGGGCTCGCGCGGCTCAAACAGGAGATCACGGAGCTGGAGGCACTGATCGTGACCTTTGAAAAAGCCGCCGCCGAGACCGCCTCCAACAATAAGGAGATCGCCACCGGCCGCGAAACTATGAACCGCACGGCCGCCGAGTTCAGCACCAAGATCGATGCGCTCGTCCACGTCCAGGAAAGTAAGCTCGATGCCGAGATCAAGGCCGCCGCCGAGGCCGACAAGCTCACCGAACGCGCGCAGAAAATCACGCTCACGTCGGATATTCGCACCTTTGGGAATCTCGCCCGGGTCGCCGCTTTCAAGGGACAGGCCCTGCGCGATCCCAAGGTTATCGACGAGGGATTGAAGAATTTTGAAGTCATGGAACAGCGCTTCGATGCGCTCAAAAAAATCATCCGCGTCGAGGCCGACCTTGCGGTGCTGACCGAAGTGCGCGCCCGCGCCGAGGCCTACCGCGCGGCCATGGTAACCTTGAGCAAAGACATGTTGGAACTGGCGGATATCGGCAAGAGACGCGCCGCCATCGGCGACAAAGTCAGAAACCTCGCCGAGGACATCGCCAGCACCGGGCTCAAACGCACCATCACCGCCGCCGACGATTCCAGCGCGACGCTCGCGGCCTCGTCCCGGCTGGTGATCATCGGGCTTGGCATCGCCCTCGTGGTCGGTATCGCCGTGGCTTTCTGGATTATCCGCGGCACCACGCGCGTGCTCACCGGCGTGGCGGAGACGCTCGACCAGAGTGCGAGCCAGGTCGCCGCAGCGTCGGGGCAGATCGCCAGCGCGAGCCAGACGCTCGCCGGCGGCGCCAGCGAGCAGGCGGCGTCGCTTGAGGAAACGAGCGCCTCGCTCGAGGAGGTGGCCAGTATGATCAAGCGCAACGCCGAGCACGCCGGCAGTGCGAAGGGCCTCGCCGGCGAAACCCGTCGCGCCGCCGATTCCGGGGCCGCCGGTATGCAGGCGATGCAGGGTGCGATGGCGGACATCAAGAAGTCCTCCGACAACATCGCCAAAATCATCAAGACCATCGACGAGATCGCGTTCCAGACGAACATCCTCGCGCTGAACGCCGCAGTCGAAGCCGCCCGCGCCGGTGACGCCGGCATGGGCTTCGCGGTTGTCGCCGAGGAAGTCCGTGCGCTCGCCCAACGCTCTGCCAACGCGGCGAAGGAGACGGCGACGAGCATCGAGGATTCCATTCAAAAGAGCGCCCGCGGCGTCGGCATGTGCGGCACCGTGGAGCTGAGCCTCCAGCAGATTGTAGAGAAAGCGCGCCAGATGGACGAAATCATCGCCGAGATCGCGACCGCGAGCGCGGAGCAGAAGCGGGGCATCGAACAGATCACGACCGCAGTTTCGCAGATGGACAAAGTCACCCAGGGCAATGCGGGCAGTGCGGAGGAGACCGCCAGTGCCTCCGAGGAACTCAATGCGCAGGCGCTTGAGCTGAAACGCGCCGTGGGCGAACTGCACCACCTTATCGTGGGTGAAAGCCGGACTCCGGACGCGACTTCCGCCCGGGGCACGCGCGCGGTCTCCGCGACGTATGCACCCGCGAAGCGCATCGTTTCGTCCAAACCCGTCTCGGCCGGCCGGTTGAAAGCGGCGGGGAAGGCTCCGGCGGAACTCGCAGGCGTCGGTGATGAGGCATTTTTTACCTGAGTCCGGGGTAAAGAACGGGCGTTTTCAGCCGATTGAAAGGGAGTCGCAATGGCTCCAGCTAACCAGCATCCAACCGCGATGGTTCCGCCGTTCCGGCGGATCGCTTCCGCGCCCGGTCTCACCGCGTTGGCGGGAGGCGGGCTGGCTGTGCTTGGATGGTGGCTGTTGCCTCCGGCGATTTTACCGGGCTACGGTTGGGTGTTGGCGGTGATGGCCGGCGTGTGGGCGGGACGTTGGTGGCCTCTTCCGGATGCCGGCGGCATAGTGGCGGAGCGCCCCGCGCTCACGAGCGGTCCGGGCTTTGCCACGCTGTCGCTCGTCGCGGAAAACACCACGTCCTCCGTGATCATAACCGATGCGCTCGGGCGGATCGACTGGGTCAACGACGCCTTTACGCGCATGTCGGGCTACACGCTCGCCGATGCACTCGGCAAGCGGCCGGGCCGGCTCCTGCAGGGTGCGGAGACGCCGCCCGCCGCCGTGGAGCGTTTCCGTGCGGGGCTGAAGGCGCGCGGCAGTTTCGAGATGGAGATCCTCAACTATCGCCGCGACGGCCGCCCGTATTGGGTGCATATGAAGATCGACCCGGTCTTCGATCCCGCGGGCCGGCTGCGCCATCACATCGCGATCCAGACCGACATCACGCACCGCCGCCGGGAAGAGATCATGAACGCCGGCGTGCTCGCCCATGCGTCGCACTGCATCGTCGCCACCGATGTCCACGGCATCATTGAAATTTTCAACCCCGGGGCCGAGCGGCTCACCGGCCACGCGGCTGCCGACATGATCGGACACGGCAAACTCACGGCGCTCATCGAGCCGCGCGAGCTGGTGAATCAGGCGACCGAGCTCACCACCCAGTTGGGCCGCGTCGTGATGCCGGGCTTCGCCACCTTTGTGATGCGCGCGCACGAGACGGGCGAAACGGAGCAACGCGAGTGGACGTTTATGCACCGCGACGGCCGGTCGGTCCCGGTGCGGCTTTCCGTCAGCGCGATGCGGGATGCTCACGGCGAGCTCACGGGCTATCTGGGTATCGCGAGCGAGATCAGCGCGGAGCGCCAGGCGGAGGAGCATCGGCGCGAGTTCGACCTGCGGCTGCGCAAGATCGCGTCGCAGGTGCCCGGCATGGTGTTTCAATTTCGTCGCACGGCCGACGGGCACAGCTCGTTTCCCTACGCGAGCGAGGGCATCCGGGATATCTACGGGGTCAGTCCCGCGGAGGTGAAGAACGACGTCGCCGCGTCCACGCGCGCCATGCACCCCGATGATCGCGAGCGCGTGCAGGCCACGATTCGCGAATCGGCGCTGAAGTTCGCCCCGTGGCTTTGCGAATACCGCACGATGCGGCCGGACGGCACTGCGCGCTGGGTCCTCGGTAAGGCGATGCCCGAGCCGCAGGCCGACGGCAGCGTCATCTGGCACGGCTTCATCACCGATATCACGGAGCATCGAAACGCGCAGGAAGCGCATGAGCAGAACCGCCTGTTTCTCCAGAGCATCTACTCGAGCATGGATCTGGCGATTTTTGTCGTGGAGGCGGATGCGGGCGACTTCCGCTTCGTCGAGATTAACCCGGGTTTTGAGCGGATGACGGGCATCGCCTCGAAGGAGATCTGCGGCCGGCGCGCCGAGGATCTCCCGGCGATTATTCCCCCCGAAGTGGCGGCGGCATTGCAGGTCAACTTCCGCCGCGCCGCCGCTATCGGCGATTCCACCGAATACGAGGAGAAGGTGATCTTCTGTGGTCGCACGATGTGGTGGCTCACCCGACTCACCCCGCTCACCCATGCCGATGGCCGCGTGGTGCGGCTCGTGGGGCGCGCCGTCAACATCACCGAACGCAAGGCCGTTGAGCTGCGCGCACAGTCGCTTTCCGAGCGGCTGCAACTCGCCAGCACCGCCGCGCAGATCGGCATCTGGGATCTCGATCTCGCGAGCCAGCACCTGATGTGGGACGAGCGCATGCACCAGCTCTACGGCTTGGAGCCCGCGCAGTTTGGCGGCGATTTCGCGGCATGGAGCCGCCTCGTGCATCCGGGCGATGTCGCGCGGGCCGGGCAGTTGTTTCAAAGCGCGCTCACCGGCCAGCGCGCCTTCGACACCACGTTTCGTATCGTGCGCGGGCAGGGCGAAGTGCGCACGCTCCGGGCCTTCGCCCACGTCGAGCGTGCGGCCGACGGGCGCCCGCGGCGCGTGGTCGGCGTCAACTGGGATATCACCGCCGAGCAGCACGCGCAGGACGAGACGCTCCGCGCCAAAAACGAGGCGGAGCAATTGAACCGCCTCCTCGGAGATTCGCTCGTGCGCGCGAAGGATCTCGCCCGCGAAGCGGCGGCGGCGGGCACCGCCAAATCCGCGTTTCTGGCGAACATGAGTCACGAGATCCGCACGCCGCTCAACGCCGTGCTCGGCATGAGCAGCCTGTTGCTCACCTCCGGCCTCAATCCCGAACAGCGCGAGCTGGCGGAGACGATTCGCACGAGCGGCGACTCGTTGCTCGACCTGCTCAACGACATCCTCGATTTCTCCAAAATCGATTCCGGCCACCTTGAGTTGGAGCGCCAATCCTTCGTGTTGCGCGAATGCGTGGAGTCGGCGGTGGACGTGCTCGCCGGCCGCACGGCGGAGAAGAAACTGGACCTGCTTTACTGGATGGGTGACGACGTGCCCGTCGCCGCCGAGGGCGACGTCACGCGCCTGCGCCAGATCATCGTCAACCTGCTCGGCAATGCGGTGAAGTTCACCGAGCGCGGTGAGATTTTCCTCACCGTGCGGCGCGTGCCAGCGACCGCGTCGGGCGGGCTCCGGCTGCATCTCGCGGTGCATGACTCCGGCATCGGCATCGCGCCCGAGCGCATGGACCGGCTGTTCAAATCGTTCAGCCAGGTCGATGCCTCGACCACCCGTAACTACGGCGGCACCGGCCTCGGCCTCGCCATCTGCAAACGGCTCGTGGAACTCATGCACGGTCGTATCTGGGTCGAGAGCGAGCCGGGTAAGGGGAGCGTGTTTCAATTTGAAGTGGAGCTGTCGGCCGTCGCGCTCGCGCCGCCGGTTTCCGTGGTGCCCGCAGAAGAGTTTCGCGGGCGACGGGTGTTGATCGTGGACGACAACCCTACGCAATGCCGCGTGCTCTGCCTGCAAGCCGTCACGTGGGGACTCGTGCCACGCTCCACGACCTCGGCCCGCGAGGCGCTCGGGTGGTTGGAGCGCGGCGATCCCTTCGATCTCGCGTTGGTCGATCAGACGATGGCGGAGCTGGGCGGCGTGGAGTTTGTGACCGCCGTGCGCCGCGTCCGCACGCCGGTGCAGTTGCCCCTCATTTGGCTCACGCCGCTCGGGCTGGCGCGACCGGCTGACGAGCTGGGCGTGGTCGGCTGCAGTTCGAAACCGATCAAACCACGGGTGCTCCACCTGCTCGTGCGCGACGCGCTGCTCGGCCAGAGCGGCGGACGCAGGGCCACGCAGCCCGCGGCGGATGAGAATATCGCGCGGCAGCATCCGCTGCGCGTGCTCCTGGTGGAGGACAACGCGGTGAATCAGCGCGTGGCCACGCTCATGTTGCGGAAGCTCGGCTACACGGCGGATGTCGCGGGCAACGGTCTCGAAGCGCTCACCGCGGTGGAGCGCCACTCCTACGATCTCGTGTTCATGGATCTCCAGATGCCGGAAATGGATGGCCTGCAGGCGACCCGGGAAATCTGTGCCCGCTGCCCGAAATCCGTGCGCCCGCACATCGTGGCGATGACGGCGAACGCCTCGACCGATGATCGCGAAGCCTGTCTCGCCGCAGGCATGGACGGTTTCATCAGCAAGCCGGTGCGCGTGCAGGATCTGCGCGAGGTGATGCTGGCCACGCCGCTGCGCGAGAAGAACGAGCTGGCGCTGGCGAAGTAGAGAACACCGCTGCACGGGGGCGG
The DNA here is from genome assembly GCA_025355125.1 of Opitutaceae bacterium. GTDB lineage: Bacteria > Verrucomicrobiota > Verrucomicrobiia > Opitutales > Opitutaceae > Tous-C4FEB. Next base: position 7,844 of record JANXLP010000072.1, read on the forward strand.
AAAACCGGGGCGCGCCGTATCGGTCGGTGGCGGTGAATGGCGGGTTGGGCGTCTCGCGCTGTCATGGGAATCGAATCCTTTTCCCGTGCTCGCGATTTCTCCCTTTTCCGTGCCCCAGCGTCCCGCCGTCGCGGTTTTCTTGCCGCGGGTGCGCGCCGATTATCGTGTCTTCTGGGTGGCGGCCGCGGCCGTCGTGCTGGTGGTGCGCAAGACGGACGCGTTCACCAATCCGCAGTTCTGGGCGGAGGATTTTTCGCCCTTCTTCGTCGATGCGCACATTTCGGGGCCGAAGGCTTTGCTGTCCCCTTACAACGGCTACCTGCACCTCCTGCCGCGGTTGATCGCGTGGCTGGCGTCGCCGCTGCATCCTTCCATACAGCCGGCGGCCTACGCGCTGGCCGCGTTGGGGGTGACGCTGCTGGTCGTGGCGCAGGCGCTGTCGCCCCGGTTGGATTTGCCGGGCAAACCGTGGCTGGCGCTCGCGATGGTGGCCGTGCCGCACACGGGCGAAATTTTTCTCAACGTCACGAATCTCCAGTGGATCACGGCGCTCGGTCTGCTGCTCACGTTGTTGAAACGCGATCCGGAGAATGCCGCCGAATGGGCGGTTGATGTGACGGCGCTCGTGGTGGCCGGGCTGACGGGTCCGTTCAGCGTGCTGCTGTTGCCGCTGTTTTTGGTGCGCGGCTACGAGCGGCGCACACGGGCGGCGTGGATAATCGCTGCGGTGGTGGCCGGGCCGGCGGCGGTGCAACTATCCCATCTGTGGTCGGCGCCGGCTTTTTACAGCCCGGGCGCATGGAATGCCGGCAATCTGCTCGGTGTGCTCGCCGTGCGGCTACCGATGACGCTCGCGATCGGCGAGGCCTGGCCGGTGAAGCTCGGTTACACGTGGGCGGTGTCGCTGGGCGGGGCGTTGGTGGCGGGGTGGATTTTTCTCAGTGCGCGGTGCGGGCGGTGGCGCGAGGCGCGGTTGTTTCTGCTCGCGGCACTGGCGCTGTTTTTGGCGGCCGGAATCAAACGCGGCCGGCCCGACACGTGGGCGTTCTACGACACGTTCAACGGCGACCGTTACTTTTACGGGCCGAAGGTCATCGCGCTCTGGCTCGTCGTGGTGATCATCGCGGAACTGCGGTCGCAGTGGCAACGCACGGTGGGCATCATCGTCGTGACGCTCGCATTCGCGGCGAACCTGCCGGCGTTTCGGATCAAGCCATTGCCCGATCTGCGCTGGGCCAGCTACAGTGATCGGATCAAGGCGGGCGAGAGCGTCGAGGTGCCGATCAACCCCGGCTGGAAAGTGGTCTGTCCGGCGAAGCCCGCGCGGTGAGCGGGAGGCGCGCAGGGTGGCCAGCGTGAAATCGGTTTGTGCTGCGCCCGTCGGCGCACAGCCTCGCGGAACCATGCGTTACCCCTCGCTGCTGGTCTCCGCTCTGTTAATCACGGTTTCTTCGCTGCGCGCGGAGGAAGCCTGGAAGCCGCTCTGGAACGGGCGCGATCTCGCGGGTTGGACGACCTGGCTCACGAAGCCGCACGCGAGCGCATCGCTCCCGGATGAACCGCGCGATGCGAAGGGCAACTACACGCAGGCGCTGGGTGCGCGCGATCCGCTCGGGGTTTTTGGCATCGCGATGGTCGATGGCCAGCCGGCGATCCGGATCTCGGGACAGGTTTTCGGGGAACTGCGCACGACTGCGGCGTTTTCCAACTACCACCTGCGGCTGCAATTCAAGTGGGGCGAAAAGAAATGGCCACCGCGCGACAAGCCGGAAACCCAGCGCGACAGCGGTCTGCTCTACCACGTGCATGCGCCGGCGGGCGCGGAGGGTCGCACTTGGGCGCGCTCGACGGAATTGCAGATTCAGGAGCGCGATGTGGGCGATCTCTACGCGATCGGGTCGTTTATCTTCGTGCGATCAACCCTGCGGAAGGGCACGGGCAACGCGACGGCCAAGGCCGTTTACGACTACGACTCAAAAGGGGCCTGGAATGTTTTCGCGCAAGTGCCGGGCCAGGACGGCCGCTGTGTGAAGCAGCCCGACAACGAGAAGCCCACGGGTGAGTGGAACACCGTCGAGCTGATCTGCTTCGGCGAAGACAGCATCCATATCGTGAACGGAAAAGTCGTGATGCGCCTGCACCGCACGCTGCGAATCGACACGCCCACGCCGCAACCGGTGACGTCGGGCCCGCTCATTTTGCAGTCGGAAGGCGCGGAGATTTTCTACCGCGCCATTGAGCTGCGCCCGATCACGGCTGTGCCGGCGGAATGGGCGGAGAAGTGACGCCGCGCGTTGCGCGGCGGACTGGCCGAAGGGAAAGACTTTGAGGAGGGAACGCGGGTGACGCACGGTTAAGCATGATACGTTACCTCACGTGGCTACTCGGGTGTTTGTTGCTGTCCGGTCCCGCACTGCAAGGAGCGGATGGTTGGAAGCCGCTTTGGAACGGGAAAGATCTTGCGGGCTGGGATATGTTTCTGGCGACGCCCGATGCGTCGTTGGACGTGCCGGGGCTGAAGCGTGACGCGAACGGAAAATATCTCGAACTGATCGGAATGAACCGCGATCCGCTGCACGTGTTCACCGTGGTGACGGCGGACGGTCGCCCGGCGATTCACGTCTCCGGCCAAGTCTTCGGGACGATCACGACGAGGGCGTCGTTTGGGAATTTCCACCTGCGCATGCAGGTCAAGTGGGGAGAGAAAAAGTGGGCACCTAAGCTGAACGCGCTACGTGACTGCGGGCTGCTCTATTTCTGTCACGGGCCGTTGGGCGTGGAACACGGGCAGTGGCCGCGTTCAGTGGAGTTTCAGATTCAGGAGCACGAAATGGGCGATCTCTTCGCGCTGATGACGAAGGTGACGGTGAACGCACGGAAGGAAGGGCGACTCTGGCTCTACGACCCGAAGGGCCAGCCGACGGTGTTCGAGCAAAAGGCCACGATCGGTAATCGATGCGTGAAGCTCGGCGATCCGGAGAAACCGAACGGGGAATGGAACACGCTCGATCTGGTCTGCCTCGGGAGCGACAGCATCCACATCGTCAACGGCGTGGTCGTGATGCGGCTGCATGCTGCGCAACGGATCGACGGGGGTGCGCCCGCGCCGTTGGCGGCGGGGCAGATCAGCTTGCAGACCGAGGGCGCGGAGGTGTTTTATCGCGACGTGGAACTGCGCTCGATCGCAGCGGTGCCGGCGGAGTGGGCACCCTGACGCGAAGAACCGAGCGGATGAATCGAGGATTTTTGCGCAGGTCCAGGACAGCGACGACCGTAGTGAGGTTCGGCTCGATAGCGTAGTAGATGCCGTAGAAAGTGCGCCTGATGATGGCGCGGCGAAAGTGGCGATGCTTGCGGGGAAACTGCTCCGGGTTCCACTCGATCCAATCCAAGGTCTCGTTGTATTTTGATGAAAAATGACGGGCACCGTCGGTGAGCCACGAAGCGTAGAAGGTGCGGGCGGCACGCAGATCGTGCTCGACGATGTCGAGAAACTCGACGGGTTGGCTGTTCACTATTTCGCGAGGCGGCGTTCGAGTTCCGAGCGCGATATGCGAGAGATCTTGCCGCCACGGTAGGCGGTCCAACGTTCGTCTAAGGTTTGGCGATGCGCAGCGGAGACCGGCAACTTATCGTCGACCCCCGAAAACCAGATTTCCTCCGCCAGCTTGAGTCGGGCTTTGGCCGGCAGTTTGCGCGCGGCCCGGGCGATTTCCTGGACGGTGCTCATAGCCGGGACGCTAGGTTGAGCGGGGCTTGCGGCAAGCGCGGTTTCAAACGGGCCATGACTCTTTTCTATGGGCTCAAAGTGTGCCGGCTTCGATTTGATCGAGGTAGATGAACTCGGGCGCCTTCACGCCCGCCTCGGCGCGGATTTGGACGAGGCGTGGAGACTCGAAAAAGGCGCGGGCGTCAGCGTGCGAGGTCCACACGGAGAAGTGCACGATTCGGTTGGGCTGGTCGGGATAGCGCAGGACTTGAAACGACCGCTCGCCGGCGGCTTTGCGGATGCCCGCGGCGCCGTCGAAGATTTTTTTCCAAGCGGCGTAGTCGGCGACTTCGTGGATGATGAGGACATGGGGCATGAGGTGGATTGGGGCGGTGAGGGAGGTCAGTGTGAGCGGTCGTGAGTCGGGGCAGGTGGGGTTTAGCGTCGCGTATTTCACACCTGAGTGCAGCCAAGAATTGAGTCACAGAGATCACGGAGCCCAGACACAGAGATCACGGAGCAAGACAGAGTGCTTGGCTCTGTGAACTCTGTGTCAGACCTCCGTGCGCTCTGTGGTAAAAGTTTTTCACGTAAAGTGTGAACTCTGCGGTCTAGCTCTGTGGCGGCCAGGTCGCGCCGGCGAGTTCGGGCGGGAGTTTTTTGGGATCGGTGGGGTAGTAGAGGCTCATGTCGCCGACCTCGTGCGGTTCGAGTTCGGCCTCGGGCGCGCCAACGATGAGCCAGAGGGTTTCAGTGTCGGTGTCGTTGAAGATCTGGCGGAGTTGTGCGGGGCCGACGAGCACGCCGCCGTAGCGCGGGACGGTGAGGGTTTTTTCGCCGATGCGGATGCGGCCGGTGCCCTCGAGCACGAAGTAAAACTCCTCCGCGCGCGCATGGCGGTGGAGGGTGTTGGCGCTCTGCGGAGGCATCCGCCAGAGCCGCGCGCCGAGGAGTTGGCTGCCGGTGCGCTCGAGAAAATCGGCGTTGGGAATCGCCATCAAATTTGACGGCCGCCACTTCAGGTCGGCCGGGGTGATGAGGTGATAGCCGGTGATCGGGACGTGGTTCATGGGCGGCGGAGAGGGGACTTGTGCTGCACCGGGGATGGTGGAGAGGTCGCACCGGACGTCAGGCCGGAACCGAACTGTGCCGGTGGGCGACGAGCGTGGCTGCGCCAGACGATCCCGTAAATTCTGCGAGAATACGAAGCGAGGATGAGACAGGCTTGAAGGCGGTTTCGTTTTTTGAAGCTCATCTTGTCAGCGATTCTGCGGTGCATTTGACTGCGGTGGTATGATGCTCGGCGATGAAACTGACCCACCAGCAAATCTGGATGCGCCGAAAGCAGGCGCTGTTGGACGCGACCGAGTTGGTGCCGGGCAACGATTACAGCGGCTTGCGCGATTATGCGAAGAAGCTCGGGCTGGTCGCGCCGGCGACTCGCTCCGTCGGATCGATCTCCGCGAGTTTGGCTGGAGCCGGAGCGAAACCGAGGAAGCTCGTCGCGTAGCCAACGCGCAGACTGAAGCGAAACGCGTGCAGTTCGGGCCGAGCGCAACGTCGATCAAAGCAGATTTGTTTTTGGCGCTGACTGAGGAAGCCGAGACGGCTTGGGAGTTTGTCGCCGACGGGCAGGAAGCCTTCGTCTATCGCAATCCCGCCGAGCCCGTCGGTTGTCTATAAATTTGTGCCGAGGGTGGTGTTCACCGATGGGCGGAACGGGGCGTGGGGCATCGACGTGGTGTTTGCATCCGACGGCACGTTCAAGAAGGAACTGTCGCGCCGACCGGAGAGTTTTTTCGAGAAGCTTTGGTTGCTCGAGCGTCTCGGTTTGCCGACGGAGGTTCTGGGTTTGACCGAGGGCGGCACGCTGGTGGTGCGGCAGGCGGCCGTGGTGGAAAATTGGAGCCGGTCCGCAACGGCCAATACGGGCGGCGTGGTCCTGCACGCGGTGCCCGGCAACATTCTGCGTGCGGCGGGCGATACGGCGGCGGAGAGCCGGATCGTAATTATCGGCGGTCGGTTCTTCCTGATGACCGATCTGCATGATGAAAACATCATGGCCGACGCCTCGGGCAGCCTGCGGATCATCGACGCGGCGGTGGCGGAAATCCCGGTGGAGGTGAGGGCTCACAGCGCGCGCTTTCTCCAAGCGCTGGGTTGAGCGGGGCGCTGCTGTGGCTGGTAATCCCCACCCCTCCTTGCCAGACCCCTCTCGGCGCCCATCCGAAGCGCAAGCGCACGGGCTAAAGCTCCGTGCTACCGTGAGCACGATCCGGGATTCAAATCCGGGCTTTGGTGCGACGTGCCTTGGGCGCGCGCTTGGGGTATTGTTCCGGCCAGAGCGCTTCGGGCGTGTCGCTGTGGAGATAGTGGAATTCGCCCTCGGCGGTGATGCGGAAGAGCGAAAGAGCGTGGGCGTGCGGTTTCTTTGGCAACGGCTCGGAGTCGGTGACAATGGCGCAAATATCCCACCACGGTTCGCCGGTGCGCCGGATGAGCCGACCAAGTGCGCGCCAATATTCCTCGGCGACGGCCAGCAAAACAACTGGTTTGGTTACGGTGAGGATCAGGCCCCGGGCGGTGTGCTTGGCCACGACACGACCGTTGCGCAGCGGCTTGCGCTGCCAGAGCGCATTGAGCCGGCGAACCTGTGCAGCGGTGGCCGGGATGGGCACGTGAAAGAACGCCGTCTCGATGGCTAGGTTCGTTTGGATCGGCATGCGGGTAAGTGGGAAGAATGGTAACGGATCAGCCGAGCCGATCTTTCCAGTAGCCCGGTAGCATAGTGTTCGGCGGCGGCCCGCCCTTCTGCCATGGGTTCGCGATGGAAACGGAAAGGCTTCACCGGCCGACGATGCGGCGCAACTCGGCCGTGGCGACCTCGCCGTCGATGCCCGGTTCGGCGCCGCTTTCGATCTCGGCGATGCGGCGGCGGGTTTCGATTTTCCAAGCCTGCTCGATTTCTGGGTCGGGCGTATCGACGGTCTCGGCGAGGAGTCGGTCGAGGAGTTCTGCGGATTGCTCGCGCGGCAAACGGCGCGCCTCGGCTACGATTTGATCGAGGGTAAGGCTCATGGAGGGCAAGGTAGGAAGGGCGTTGCGGAGTTCAACTCCAGGCTTCGTGCGCCTCCGCTATGTAGGCGTCGCGATCAATGGAGGAACTGAAGGAATTTGTGGAGAGTTCAGATATGACCCTCTTCTGCGGCCCGTGGCGGCTCCCTTTTGCGGCTCCCTCGTGGAGAGTTTAGGTATGACCTAGCGAATCCAAAATGCGTAATATACTATATATCCCCAAGATAGTAATCCATGAAGAGTAGCCCAGCCAATTGCATGATTAAGCGACCATGAAATGACTATAGCCAACATAATGCCGAAAAGGTAAGCACTGATTAAAATACTGAGGCAACCATCTGTTTCTTCGGCCATATTGAGATAGGTTATTTATTTAGTATAAAAAATAGTGTATAAGAGCTTCGCGCATAGAGTATTTCAGCTAACTCATTTTTAGCTGCTCATATTGCCTGATTCTTATGGGGGTATTTATCTGCATCGGACTTTAACTGAACTCTAAGCCATCGTTCAAATTCCTGAGTAAGCTCTTGTTCCGGCCAGTTCAAATTTTTGCATAGCTGCTTTCTCAAAGTATCAACTAAGTGAAGTGAGGCTTCGAAGCATGCGATGTGAATCGCGAGTTCCGCTATCATCTCAGAACGAGCAGTCCAAGAGAGCAGATCGAGATTTCGCTTCCGGAAAAACTGATGAACTAGATAATTTCTCGTGCTGACGTAAGCGGTCAGGTGCTGGCGAAAGTCATCTGGAAGCGTCCATTTGCTTTCGATCTGCTTCAGCAAATCGCCGCATGTAGCCTTATCGAGCGAATGATTTTTTGGCGGCCGTCCGCGGATTACTCTCTTCTTTTCCTCTGTGGCGTGCAGGAGAACGCGAATCGTGAGGATTCCGACTTCAAAGAGGTGTAGGCTAAATGATGCCCGACCATACAATGAGAAAACGCGTTCTATCGTTGGCTCGGGGAAATTGGAGTTAGAGGCTTCCACGCGACGGCTCACTTTCGGATGCGATTCGCCCAGTAGAGCGGCGCGCGATTCTTCGGGGCCAGTGCCAGAATCAGGATGTCGTCGCCGATTCTCTGGTAGATTGCGTCGTAGGGAAAACGGTGGCCGAGGCTCTTTCTGATGCCGGGGCGCACGAGCATCCACGCATCGGGATGGGCCTTGTTTTGCTACCTGAACTTTGACGGCGGCACGGAACTTCTCGCCCAAGCCGCGCCCGAGCGATTCGTAGTGAACAAAGGCGTCGTCGAACTCCTGCCGCGCGAGGTCGAGGACCTCGATGTTCATACCTCGAACCCAAAAGCCTGGCGCAGGGGGACGGACTTGAGCTTGCCCGCGCGATAGGCGGCGGCGCGGGCGACAGCCTCGTCGGCCCACACTTCGGCGATCTCTTTTTCGCGCTTGGTTTCGAGGCTTTCCATGAGGCGCTCCGCCAAGAGAACCCGTTTCTTGCGGGGCAGCTTCAGTGCGGCCTGCTCGATTTCTTGGACGGTGCTCATGGCGTAAAGCTGTCGCGCGAGGCGACGGCGGCAAGTCAATGCTTCGTCTCGGTCGGCCCGTTGTTCGCCGTCGTTTCCGTGCGGTCGCCTTCACCGAGTTTGCGGCGGAAGAGGTCGATGGCTTGGCGGTAGCAGTGCAGGGCTAACTCGGGGTCGTAGCGCAGGCCTTCGTCGCGGAGGAAGGCGTGGGCGCCGTTGAATTCGTGCCACGTGAAATTCGCGCCGGCGGCGGCGAGGGCAGCGTAAACCTTGGCTCGGCCTTCGGCGGGGACGTGTGGGTCTTGGCGGCCCCAGATCATGAGCAGCTCGGCTTTTATTTCCGGGATGCGGGCGAGTGTCCCGTCGTTCATGCCGGCGCCGAGGGAGCCTTTGTGGATGTCGGTCGCGTAGAAACAGGTGGCGGCGAGCACGTCGGGATTCATGGCGGCACGGAAGGCGAGGTGGCCGCCGATGCAGATGCCGATCACGCCGAGGGCGCCGGTGCAGGCTGCGTGGGTTTTGAGGAAATCGAGGACGGCGCGGGCGTCGGCGTCGTAGGCGGGGATGGGCTTGGTGGTCTTGAGGGCGTTGCCGCGGTCGGCGCCGGCAGTGTCGTAGGCGAGGACGGTGCCGGCAGGTTCGTATTCGTGATAGATCTCGGGGACGGCGACGACGAAGCCGTGGCCGGCGAGGAGGGCGGCGGTGCGGCGGATGGGCGCGGTGATCTGGAAGATTTCGGAGTAGAGGAGCAGGCCGGGATAACGACCGGGCGCGAGCGGGCGGTAGAGGGCGGTCCGCATGGGGCCGGTGGGCGTGGGGAGGTCGATGGATTCGGGTTCGCGGAGCGTCATGGGAAATGGGTTATGGTTGAAACGTGAAGGACGAGAGCGGGGATACAACGACGGATGAGGAAACGGAGACGGAGGGTGCCCGCGAAAGACGCGAATGGACGCGAAAGTCGGGATGGGCCTGCTGGGATTTGAAGGAGGGCCCACGGAACACACGGAATACACGGAAAGAAACTTCGGAGAGGCGAAGATGAGAACGTATGCAGAGGGTGGCCCGCGAAAGACGCGAATGGACACGAAAAACGGAGGGACTGGAGACCGCGGGACCTGCTACTTTTTCGAGTGCTACCAATCGCCCGATCTTTTTGCATTTTTGTAGGGCTCGACCTTAGTCGATGCCTACGTCGCGGGCCAGCGAGCGCGGCGTGGACCAAGGTCCGGCCCTACGGGTAAAAGCATCGGGCGATTGGTATGACGAGAGACTTTCAAAAAAGGCGCGCCCGGCGGTCGCGCCCTACCTTCGGATCAGAGGCGGACGGTGTTGTTCAGGGCGGTGATTTCTTCGCCGGCGGGTTCGATGCTAATGGTGCCGCCGGTGAGGTCGGCGCCGACGGGGAGCGTGAGGGTGACGGTCGCGGTCTGCGGTGTGAGGTCGAGCGGGGCGGCGAGGGCGGGGGTGGGGGCGGTGGCGAGGATTTTGCCGGTGCGGGATTTGGCGACGACGCGCGCGGCGGGCGCGGGGACGGCACCGACGCTGTGGACGGTCACGCTCACGTCGTGGCCGTTGATGACGATGTCTTCGCGATCGAGGCCCAGGTCGGGGCGCGACCAATAGGGTGTGCCGGGAGTTTTTAATTTGAAGGTGAGGATGGTGGTGGCGCGCGGGGCGAAGGTGAGTTCGACCGAGTCGGAGCGTTCGAGGGGAGCGGTGCGCGTGGCGACCTCGCCGTCGGTGATGTCGTCGTTGGTGGTGTCGAGGCCCTGCGTGATTTCCCAGAGGCCGGGGTCCACGTTCCAGCCGGTCATGGTCGCGTGGACGGGCGTGGTTTCGAGGTTGTAGGCGATGACTTTGAACGCGGTGGG
>JANXLP010000145.1 GCA_025355125.1 Opitutaceae bacterium
CGTGGGCTCCTACGCGATCACGCAGAGCACGCTCACGGCCGGCTCGAACTACACGCTCAGCTTCACCGGTGCGACCCTCGCGATCACGCCAAAACCCGCGTCGGTTACGCCGGCTGCGGCGACGAAGGTTTACGGCTCCGCCGAACCCGTATTCACGGGCACGCTCGCCGGCTTCCTACCAGCGGACAACGTGACGGCGAGCTACAGCCGCACCGCAGGTGAGAATGTCGTCGGCGGTCCCTACGTGATCTCGGCTGCTCTCGCTGCCAATCCGACGCTGACTAACTACGCGATCAACGCCACCACCGCCGCGCTCACGATCACGCCGGCTCCGCTGGCTGTGGCCGCCCTCGCCCAGAGCAAGGTTTACGGCGCGGCTGATCCTGCGCTTACCTACTCGGTCACTGGCCTCCGGTTTTCCGATACGGCCGGCAGCGTCCTCAGCGGCGCGCTCACTCGCGTCGCCGGCGAAGGCGTCCTTGGCAGCCCGCTTGCGATCCAGCGCGGCACGCTCGTCGCCAACAGCAACTACACGCTCAGCTACGCCGGCGCTAACCTCGCGATCACTCCCGCCACGGCGGCCATCGCGGTCAACGGCTACACGGGCGTTTACGATGGCCAGCCACACAGCGCCACCGGCACCGCGACCGGCGTAGCCAGCGCTAACCTCGCGAGCCTGCTCAACCTCGGGGCCAGCTTCATCAACGTCCCCGGCGGCACCGCAAACTGGTCGTTCCGCGATCCGGCGGGGAACTACGTCGATGCCAGCGGCAGCGTGACCATCACGCTGACGAAGGCCGATGCGACCATCGCGGTCACGCCTTACACCGTCACCTACACGGGTAACCCTCAGAGTGCCACCGGCACCGCCAAAGGCGTGCTCGGCGAGGCGCTCGCCGGCCTCGACCTCACGGCTACGACACACACCGCCGCTGGCACCTTTGCTGACGCGTGGAAGTTCGTCGACGCCACCGGCAACTACAACGACGCCACCGGCACCGTCACCAATACCATCGGCAAGGCCGCGGCGACCATCGCCGTCACGCCTTACAACGTGGTTTACGACGGCGCCGCGCACACCGCGACCGGCACCGCCAAGGGCGTGAAGGGCGAAACCCTCGCCGGTCTCAGCCTCACCGGCACGACGCACACGAATGCCGGCAGCTACACCGACACGTGGACGTTCTCCGACGCGACCGGCAACTACGTGAGCACGAGCGGCAGCGTCACCGATGTGATCACCAAGGCGCAGGCGACCATCGCGCTCGCTCCGTTGACCCAGATGTATAACGGCACGCCGCGGACCGTGGTCGCAGTGACCACGCCGGCCGATCTCACGGTGACGATCACCTACAACGGCAGCGCCACCGCACCGACGCTCCCCGGCAGCTACGCCCTCGTCGCGACCATCGTCGCACCGAACTATGAGGGCACGCAGAACGGCACACTTACGGTCGGCGTCACCGCCCTCGTGCGCCACGGTCTCACCATCAACGGCGATATCGACGGCTCCGTGCAGGTGCTGCTCCCCGAGAGCAGCACGTTCAACGGCAACTCCGGCATCACCGGCGACCTCCTCGTTCCCGGCACTCCGACGGTGCAGCTCAACGGCCGCCCGACCTTTGGCGGCACCAAGGACGGGACCGGTCTGGCCACGCCGACCAACTACAACGTCACGCTCAACGGTAACGCCCTCCTGCGCTATCTGGTCCGTCGCACGAATCCGGTCACGATGGCGACCGTCGCCGCGCCCGCACTGCCCGTCGGCACGCGCGGCGTTAACCTGAACAAGTCCACCGATCCGATCGGTGCTTGGGTGACCCTGAAAGACCTCACGCTCAACGGCAACCTGGGCAACGTCACGGTCCCGGCGGGCGTTTACGGCAGCTTCAACGCCAACGGCGGCAGCGGCTTCACGCTCGGTGTGGCCGGCGCGACCACGCCCAGCGTCTATCAGTTCCAGAGCCTGACGCTGAACGGCAACACGACGCTCAACATCGTCGGCCCGGTGATCATCATCCTGAAGAACGACCTCAACGTGAACGGCAACGTCGGCAGCGCCGCGCATCCCGAGTGGCTCGATCTCCGGATCGCCAACGGCAGCCTCACGCTGAACGGCAACGTGACCTTCAAGGGCTACGTGACCGTGCCGTCCGGCACCGTGACGATCAACGGCAACAGCACCCTCACCGGTGGCCTCGCTGCGGATAGACTCGTGGTGAACGGCAACGGCGTCCTCATCGAACCCTGACCCTGAGCGTTCGCCCCCCGCGCCGGCTCAAAGCCGGCGCGCCTGATCCAAGAGCCCGCCCTGAAAAGGGCGGGCTCTTTTCTTTGCCACCGTCGGGAACGAGTCGCGGAAAAGTCGCACACCGAAACGCTCCGCCCGCGTGCTCCTCGTGAAATTCTCCCGCGCCTTCGAAGCCACGCGCACAGATCTTAAGCGGGGCGATCCGTTCGAGACTGCCGTGCCAGGAAAATAAAGCGTGATCACCACGCCACCCTGGCAGGAATTTTATTTAGGCGTGGAATTCGCCACGCGGAGAAACAAAGGGCACCTTGTAGGCGGAAAAATCCCGATGGTCGGTCGTCAGCACCACCGCACCCCGGTGACGGCGGGCGAGAATGACCGCGCAAGCGTCGGCATAGTCCATCCGCGGAGCCCAACGCTGCATGAGGGCCAAGACCTCATTCGGTTCCGGATCTTCACGGCGCATGACCTCCAACAAAGTGGCCAGCAGGCCCAAGGCCCGGGCGTCGTTACCCAGCAAGTGGGTGGTCTCGGCAATCGCGGCCGTGGTGATGAAAACCGCGCGCCTCGCATCGACCGGAGCCAGTTGGGAAACCGCCCAAGCGTGATCCGCGTCCTGTCGATTGAGCGCGGCCACAATTGGCCCGGCATCAAGTATTATGATCGGCAAGGATGCGGGCATGGACGAGCCGCTTGGCAGCGGAACCCTTTACCGGCTTAAACGAAAGTGCCCCAAAAACGTAATCTCGCCCCGCAAAAAGCCCGCCGGGCGGAACCGCAGTGGTGCCGGGCGCCATGCGCCGCACCCTCTTCGCCGGGCGGCGAAGGCTAACCCCGGAAGACTTCTTGGCGGCTAAGGTCGGCATGCCACAACCGTGGTGAGTTCACCCCGCCGCGCAAGCTCGCGAACTAGGCATCGAGACCAAGGAGATGGGAGGCGGCGACTACCGCCAGATTGAGACCGCCGCCGGCCCGTTCTTCTTCGGCATCCACCGCAAGAAAAAGGACACCCCGCCCAAATTCCTCCGCGAGCGTCTCGGTCGTCTTCCGCGTGGAGAATTACGAAGAACGCCTCGCCGCCCTGAAAGCCAAAGGCCTCACACCCGAATCGACCGAGAAAGATCCCACCGGCCAGTTCGCGCACTTCCACGATCCGGACGGCAACGACGTCACGCTCTGGGGGAAATAACGCGGGCCTCATTGGTGGCTGCGGCGTCCGCATGCTCCTCGTTAAGTTCTCGCCGTTTTCGAAGCCACCCGCAGATCCGCTAATCGATTGGCCGCAGCAGCTCGTCTCTGGCCACCCCAAACACATTCACTTTGATAGTGGGTATCTGGCGTTCGGTAAAACCTGGGCGAACGGCATCGCTTTCTGAAAGAGCAGCCCCGTCTCCATCTCCAAATACGCGTCGCGTGCCGGCAGAAATTTATCTTTCCAATATTCCGGCGCACGGCTCCGCAACACGTCTCCGACTAGGGTGTAGGCTTCGCGCTGCAGTTTTGCCAAATTGAACGCATAATAGACAGCCCCATGCCGCAAAATGGGTCGCCGATCCGTCAGTGAGTCGGTCAGCGGAAAGAACGCATGCTCGGGCTTCTTTCCGTGAAACTCATGGTTCTCCCCGCACGCGCAGCTCAGGACTTGAAGGATACTTTCCTCCGCCTTACTGCGCGGGGCGAAAACAAACATCGCCGGATCGCCGAACCGATCGAAGCGCTCCTTGCCCGCCACCAATTCGGCTTCGTTCTCGGCCTGGAAGCGCGCCCATCCATCCGGATCGTCTGGCTCCATACCTATCTTATCGGCCTTGCGGAACCACGGACGCACTCGTTCCAAGAATGGGCCGATGGCTTCTAATTCTGCTTCTAAGAGCTTCTGAGCAGCAGCTTCCGTGCGCTCCATAAACGCCATATAATCGATGGACGTAAACCCAAGCACTTCGGCCAGCACGGCATCATGCGGCTGCAACAGATCGCAAATGGTCTGCCGCAGGTGAGGCCAGTAGCCATCACCACGAACATGTAGTTTTTCCATACGAAATCCCGAGGCAAAATCATCAAGAGCCGCCTCGGCGATTGAAACGTTTTCCCTGATCTTCATCAGACAAACACTCGCCACCATTTGTATTTTCGTGAGCAGGTCGATGCAGCGCTGCACCGAATCCGGTGTCGGTTCTGGCAGCCCTTCCAACGTAAGCGTTCAACTCTGACAGGGGGACGCGGCGGGAGAGAACAGCTAAACTTGGCGAATGGAATCAGACAGCGACGGCGGGGATCGGAACGTTCGCGGTGGCGTTCGCGCTCGCAGTAGCGGCGGCGGCAGCGGCGAG
>JANXLP010000159.1 GCA_025355125.1 Opitutaceae bacterium
CGGGCGAGCGGGGATCGCCGGCCATCCAAAAGCAGTTGAGGTCGGAGAGGCGGTCGTAGGGGCCATCGCGGACAACGACGGTCGCCTCGTAGCTGATCACAACGGGCGCGGTGAGTTTTTCGCGGAGCCAAATGGTGCTGCCTCCCACGTCGGTGATGATGAGCGCGTCCGCTTCGGTGGCGACCTTGCCGCCGGGCATTTGTTCAACGGCCCAGGCGCTGAGATCGGCGGTGGGGCTCGAGGACGTCGGCTCACTCGCAAAGGTGAGCGTGCGAAAGCTAACTGCTAGAGTTAAGAAGAGAAAAAGGCGTGGGTTCACGGGGTGGGTTTCGCGGAGGGTTTTAAATCGAGAGTCGAGATGACGCGCAGGCCGGGAATGGCGGAAAAATGGGCGTCGAGCGTGAGCACGGTGGCGCCGGCCTGGAGCGCGTGCGCGGCGATGAGAATATCTTGGGCAGGCAGGACGCGGCCCTGGCGGTCGAGGGACCACGCGAGTTGGGCGGCGCGTTCCCAGATCTGCTGAGTGGTGGAAATGAAGATCATCACGCCGAAACGCTCGCGGTATCGTGCGAGGAGGTTGGGGTCGCGCTGGCCGCGACAGACTTCGAGGACGATCATGCCGCAGGTGGCGAATTCCCAGTCGCGGTCTTCGATCCCCGCCGCGAATTCACGGAACGGATCGCGACCCGCGCGGACCGCCCCGATATAGATGTTACTATCGGGCAGGATCAGGTTGGCCATACGGTGCCGGAGCCTCGGCGACGAGCATTATGGGTTGGGGCTCTTCCGGGTAGGAGGCGGGGTCGAAGGAGGTCTTCAACTCTTCGGGGGTGAGGCCGAGGCCGGCGGAGAAGAGCTCCTTCATCTTGTGGCGGCGCGCCATCTCGTTGAGGGCGATCTCAACGGCCTCCGTCTTGGTCTTGGCGCCGGTGATCTTCATCACCCGATCCAAGACATCTTCGTCGATGTGCATGGTCATTTTCATAATGAAAAAGACGGTATGGCTGGGTGGCCATACCGTCAAATTTAAAAGTATGGCTGATGAGCCAGCAATCAACTCATCAGCAACTTGAGTAATCCTTCGATCTTGAGGGTCAGACGCTCTCGAGGAGCTTGTAGAGACGGGCGACCATAGGGGTGGCGTCTTCGAGGAGACCGGCGCTGATGAGGGCGTTGTCGAGGATTTGCTCGGCGACGAGCTTGGCTTTTTCAGGTGCGGCGGTGTGCGTCTCGAAGAGGCGTTTCATCACGGCGGAGCGCGGGTTGATCTCGAGGTTCACCTTCACGGGTTCGTCGGCGCCGTCTTTCTTCATGGCCTTCATCATGCGGCGCATTTGGGGCGACATGAACTTATCGGCGTTGAGGGCGAGGGCGGGGGAATCGACGAGACGGTCGGAGGCTTTCACGTCTTCGACGCGCGCGCCGAGAGTTTCTTTGAGCCAGGAGGTGAGCGTCTTCGTGTCGGCCTCGCTGAGGGCGCCTTCGGGCTTCGGGAGATCGGAGAGTTGGACGTCGGCGTGGTCGGCGGCGGTGAGTTTCTTGCCTTCGAATTCGCGGACGTTGCTCATCACGTATTCATCGACGGGCTCGTAGCAGAAGAGGACTTCGAGGTTGCGGGCCTTGAAGCCTTCGAGATAAGGGCCGCTCTCGAGGGAGGCGCGGTGGGAGCCGACGAGGTAGTAGATCTCTTTTTGATCGGCGCCCATGCGGCCGATGTAGTCGGCGAGGGAGGTGGTCTTGCCCTTGTCGGTGAGGGAGGACTCGAAGCGGAGGAGCTTCGTGAGTTGTTCCTTGTGCGTGTAGTCCATGGCGGCGCCTTCTTTGAGGAAGATGCCGAACTCGGAGTAGAACTCGTTGTAGGCGTCGGGGTGCGCGGTGGACTCGTCGGCGAGGAATTTGAGGAAACGCTTCGTGACGACCTTGTTGAGTTTCTCGATGAGGGAGCGGTCCTGCATCGTCTCGCGGGAGATGTTGAGCGGGAGGTCTTCGCTATCGATGACGCCCTTCATGAAACGCAGCCACTCGGGGAGGATGTCCTTGGGCTTGGCGTCGATCAGGACCTTGCGGCAGTAGAGCGCGACGGAGGGCTCGAGGCGGGACATGCCGAATTTCTCGGAGTTGTCCTTGGGGACGAAGAGGAGGGCGTTGATGGCGAGCGGGGCGTCGGCGCTGAAATGCAGGCGGAGGCGCGGGTCGTCGTGGGCGTGGGACTGGAACTTGTAGAACTCGGTGTATTCCTCGTCCTTGATCTCGTTCTTCGAGCGGAGCCAGAGGGCCTGGATGGTGTTGATGCGCTTGCCGTTCAGGTTGATCGGGAACGATACGAACGCGCTGTAGCGCTCGAGGATTTCCTTGATCTTCCAGTCCTGGGCGTAGTCGCCGCAATCGTCTTTGAGTTCGATGACGATTTTGCAACCGCGGCGGAGATCGGCGGCTTCATCAACCTCGTAGCTGCCGGAGCCGTCGCTGGACCAGACGTGGCCGGGCTCGCCGGTGCGCCACGAGTGCGAGTAAACTTTGACGGACTTCGCGACCATGAACGCGGAGTAGAAACCGACGCCGAATTGGCCGATTAGATTGGTGTTTTTCGCGCCGCCCTCGCCGAGGGCCTTCAGGAATTGCTTGGAGCCGGAGTGGGCGATGGTGCCGAGATTTTCGACGAGTTCGGCGCGGGTCATGCCGATGCCGAAATCTTCGATGGTGAGGGTCTTCGCTTTGTCGTCGGTGGTGACGTTGATCTCGAGCTCGGCCTTGTCGTCGAAGATTTCCTTCTCGGTGATCTGGGTGTGGCGGAGTTTTTCGAGGGCGTCGGAGGCGTTGGAGACCAGCTCGCGGACGAAGATTTCCTTTTCCGTGTAGAGCGAGTGGATGACGATATCGAGGAGCTGCTTGATCTCGGCTTGGAACTCGAATTTTTGCGGAGCGGTAGTGGACATAGTAGGAATGAAGGGAAGTTGAGAGACGAAGGTTGAGCGTTGAGAGTGGGACCGACCGGTGTGAACGCCGACGGAGCCCGCTATCTTAGCAGACTGTGGAAAAAATCAAGCGGCGCGAAGGGCGCGGGATTTTTCAGGAAGCGAAGGCTGCGATGATTTCGCGCGCGCAGACGATGCCGAAAACGAGCAGACAAACGACGAGGGCGATGTTGCCGAGGGGACGGTTGGCGAGGGTGCCGACCCACGCGCGGCGGTTGTTGAGGTAAAGAAGTGTCGCCGCGAGGAAGGGCATGAAGAATGCGCCGGCGACGGAAAAGGTGAGGACGATGGCGACGGGCTGGCGGTGCCAAAGGAAGATGAGGGGCGGACCGGCGAGGAGGAAGAGTGCGCCGAGATAGACGGGGCGGTTCTCCGCGGTTGCCGGGCGTCCGCGCCAGGCGCTGACGAGGTCCACGTAGATCGAAGGCACGCCCTGCCAGACGCCGAGCATGGCGGTGAACACGGTGGCCCAAAAACCAAAGAGAAACATCCAGCGTGCCGCGGGACCGGCGACGGTGCCGAGGCGGGCGGCGATCTCGAGCGCGATGCGGGCGCCGTTGGCGGCCTGCGCGTGGACACCGGCGGCGATCAGGCAGAGGGCGATGCCGAAGACGCCGGTGAAAACATAAGCGAGGCGCACGTCGCCACGGATGACGGAGAGTTTTTCCGGCCCGCTCCAGCCCTCCGCACGCAGCCAATAACTGTAGCAGATCACGGTGACGCTGCCGCCGATGC
>JANXLP010000162.1 GCA_025355125.1 Opitutaceae bacterium
GGTCAGCTTGATTCCGCGCTCGTGCGCGAACACGGCCTGCGTCTGTCCGCTCGCGCGATATGCTTCGACCATTTGCTCCCGCTCACTGCGCGTTCGATGCCTTCCGCGCTTCCCCTTCATCTCTGATTCCCCGGCCTTGGATTCTTTCATCCGCTCACTCTACCGCTTTTCGAACCTCCCGTCGTCATGTCCAAGTTGAACGCTTACCAGCAAACGGGTTTCCACTTTCTCGTATTCGATCTCGGTCCCCGGCTTGAGCAGCACCTTTGCCTTCGCGAAAAACCCGCCGCCCTCCGTCTTGGCCTTCTCTTTCTCCCCCTCCTTTTCCTTGGCCGCCACTGCCACATTCACCGCCTTGGCCTCTTCCGCCGCCCGTTCCGCCTTGTTCGCCCGCTCCTCGGCCGCCACCCGTGCCGCCGCCGCCGTTTCCGTCGCGCGCTGCGCCGCCGCCAGCTTTTCGGCCATATCGTCAGCCGAGACCGTGGCACCGCGCTTGAAGGCATCGATCAGCACATCGAGGCGCGCCCGTTCCTCCGGCGTGAGCTTGGCGAGTCCCGCCGCCGCGAAGTCCTCTGGACGCACTGTCTGTGAAAATTTTTCCTGCCCGCGCGCAGTCACGACGAGCGCCGCCACCGCAATCAAACCCGAAAAAATCCATCGTTTCATGGTCGTAACGTGCCCGACTACGCCGCGCGTCCGCAACGCCATTTCCGCCCTTGCCAACGCTCCCGGCCGAGCCTCACTTGCCCCCCTCAGCCCAACCGTAACGTCGTTCGTATGCCCGGCAAAATCACCTCTCTCCTCAGCCCCGCCCGCATCGCGCTGCACGTGCAGGGCACCAAGCGCACCGCCGCGCTCAACGAGGTCGCCCGCCTGCTCGAAGGACATCCCGACGTCGCCAATTTCACCGGTTTTTACGAAGAACTCCTCGCTCGCGACCGCCTCGACACCACTTGCCTCGGCAACGCCATCGCGCTCCCCCACGCCCGCACCGAGCACGTGAAACAGATCGTCCTCGCCGTCGGCCGCAGCGATGCCGGCATCCCGTTCGACGCCACCGGCGAGATCGTGAAACTCTTCTTCGTCCTCGGCACTCCCAAGTCGAAACCGGGCGATTACCTCGCCGTCGTCAGCGCCCTCTGCAAGCTACTCCGCGACCCCGCCGACCGCGCCACCCTGCTCGTCGCCGAAACCCCCGAGGCCTTCCTCGCCGCCCTCGCGACAGTGGAAGTGAAGCTCGGTCTCTAAGACAGTGCTTTTCCATGAAGACTATCATCCGTAGCTTGGTTCGAAAACTGGGCTACGAGATTCGAAATCTTCAACTTCCCCCTCCACCCCCGCCGCCGGCCATTCCCGACGGCCATCTCTATCGCCCGATTTTTTCCCCATGGGCCGCCGACCACAGTGAGTTTGCGCGGTATTTTGCGATCGGCGTCTCGCGCACGCTTGTTTCCGCCGACCGGTGCTTCGTCCTCTACACGCTCCTCCGTCAAACCCTGCGACTTTCGGGCGATGTTTGGGAATGCGGCGTTTACCGCGGCGGCACCGCCGCCATGATCGCGGAAATCATGGCCGACTGTGCCCCGGATAGGAAACTCTACCTCTTCGACACCTTCGCCGGTATGCCCCCCACCGACGCAGACCGCGATCTGCACCGCGCCGGCGAATTTGCCGACACCAGCGCCGAGGCGGTGCGTCACTTCGTCGGCCATCCCGCGACGTGTAGTCTTCGGCAAGGCTTCATTCCAAACACCTTTACCGGGCTCGAAGAGCACCGCATCGCCTTTGCCCACATCGACGTCGATATCTATCGCTCGATTCTGGACAGCCTGAACTTCATCTGGCCTCGCCTCACCGTCGGCGGCATCATTGTTTTCGACGACTATGGTTTCCCCAGCTGCCCCGGCGCACGGCTCGCCGTCGATGAGTTCTTCGCCGATAAAAACAGCCTGCCCCTCTGTTTGCCCACCGGTCAGGCCATCGTTTTCAAAAGCCCAGCCACGGACGCCTAGCCCTTCGGTCCCTCCCACCCTCCAATGACATCCGCCCCGATTTGCCGCCAATCTTAGCATTCCGATGATCCGCTCCTTCATTTTCAGCGACGGCAAACTCGTCGGTCAGGACCTTGAGCGGGAAGCCCTCCGCCTGGTCCGCGGCGACAAAGGACTGCTCCTCTGGGTCGATCTCGACAACCCCACGGAGGAGGAAACGAAATTCGTCCTCGAAAGCGTTTTTCAATTTCACCCGCTCGCCATCGAGGACTGCGTCGCACCCAACTCTCTCCCCAAGGTCGAGGACTACGAGGACTACCTCTTCATCGTCACCCACGCCGTCGATTTCACCCGCACCGACAAGTTCGCCACCACCGAACTCGATCTCTTCCTCGGCAAAGATTACCTCGTCAGCTTCCACACCGCCCCGCTGAAATCCGTGCAGTCCGCGATCGATCGCACCGTGAAAAGCGCCGGCGTCGTCGCCCGCGGCCCGGATCGGCTCGCTCACACCCTGCTCGATTTCCTCGTCGACAACTATTCGCCCACCCTCGACGAGCTGCGCGAGGAGTTGGAGGAGCTCGAGGAACACGTCCTCTCTGAAGCCACTGCCCGTCGCAGCGTCATCGGCGAGATCGTCCACGTGCGGCGCGATTTCTCCAAGATGCGCACGATCATCCGGCCGCAACGCGACGTGATCGACCGCCTCGCGCGCGGGGATTCGAAGCTCATCCGTCCCGTCATGCTCCCGTATTTTCGCGACCTCCGCGACAACCTCGCCCGCATCGAGGACACCGCCGTCGGCTACCACGACCGCCTCCTTCTAGCGTTCGATATTTTTCTCAACAAGGCCCAGTTCGAAGCCAACGAGGGGATCAAGTTTCTCACGGCCATCACGGCGGTCACCATTCCCATCATGGTCATCGGCACCTGGTATGGCATGAATTTCGAATCCATGCCCGAGCTAAAACACGGCTACGCGTGGGCCCTCGGCTCCACCGCCGTGACTACGCTGCTCATGGTGATTTATCTGAAAAAGAAGAAGTGGTTCTGACATTGGAGCCCGTTGCCCCTAACGCGCCCTCCGCTCCTCGCTGCGCCGACTCACGCCGGCGCAACGACCGCGCCGCCCAGTCCTTCCTCTTTTTCTTCCTCCGCCCGCGTCGGCTCCGCCACGCGCTCGAGCGGCCACACCTCCACATCCACCGCCCGCGCGCTGCACACGTGATCCGGCGCGCGCCCGCCGCAATCGAAACCCGCCAGCCGCAACATCGTATCATCCCAAGTCGGCACTTCCGCCGCGCCGATCCGATACGGCGCATGGTGAACCCTCCCGGAAAAAAGCCACTCACGCCGCGTGTCCTGTGCGAACAACCGATAACGCTCCACCAGAAAAAATTCGAGCGAGCCCTGAGCCGCTGGTTTCGCGCCCGACTCACCCACGGTTCGATAGACAAACCGACTCTCCCTTTCCGTTCCGACACGGCGCGCCCTGTAATCCACTTCGCCCGCCGTCACCGCCGTCTCCATCGCAACCGCCGCACTCATTTTCGCATGTTCATAGGGTAGGTGGAAAAATGTTCGCGCCACCTTCACCGCCAGCCACTGGTTCGCATCCAGCGAGTAGAACCACACCCCCGGCCGGCCCTGCGCGTCGTAGACATAAGTCCGCACGTTCAGCTCCATAAAATTCGAAATCCCCGGCATCGCCGGGCACCCGCTTGGCCGCACCCGCTCCATGAAAAACGGCACCAACCCCACCCACGCGCGCCCCTCGTGCAAGTCCACCGTCAGCCCCGCCGGCAACGTCCGCTGAATCTCCGCCCCATCCCACGCCCAGTGTAAAAACAACAGCTGTGCCCACCTCTGCCGCATCACCGGAGCACCCTCGGGCCTCACCCGTTCCGCGAGCCTCTGCGCTGTAGTCGGAGAACTCATGACGCCCACACTGCACGTCCTCCGTCTCGCCGCAACCCAACCCCGTTTGTCACTTAATAGGTGACAAACATCTTCCGCGCCCTTCGCGCCTCACCGCGCCAAAAAACCCTCCAGCCGCGCCCGCACCGCCGGCCACTCCGGCGCCAAAATCGAAAACATCACCGTGTCGCGCAGCCATCCGTCCGGCATCACCATGTGCGCACGCAACACGCCCTCACGCACCGCTCCCAACCGCGCGATCGCCGCCTGCGAACGCTCATTCCGCCCATCCGTCTTCAGCTGCACGCGGTTGCAGCCCAAAACCTCAAACGCATGTCGTAGCAAAAGCAGCTTGGCCTCGCTGTTGATCGCCGTGCGCCACACCGCCTTCCCCAACCACGTGTTGCCGATCTCCAACCGCTTGTCCGCCGGCGCCACGTCCAGATAAGTCGTCCCGCCCACCGCCTCACCGCTCGCTGCGTCCACCACCGCCCACGCCAGCCCGTCGCCCTTCGCCGCCATCGTCCGCACCGCTTCACCCCACGCGCGCACCGCGTCCCGCGAATCGGGCCGCGCATACTTCATATACTTCCATAAATCCGCGTCATTCCCGTGCCGCACCAACGACTCGAAATGCCCGTCCGCCAGCGGCTCCAATCTTACATGCCGGCCTGAAAGTGTGAGGGGAGAAAGGTTCATCGGGTAAAGCGGTTGCTCTGCGATTCGCCGCTTGCGACCGCCCCTGGGCAACGAAAATCTCCGCCCACCATGCGCCGTCTTCTCCTCGCCGCCCTCCTCGGTTCCACCGCCCTTTGCGCCCAACCCGCGCCCTCCGCCGCCACGGACCCCACACTCTCACCCGACGAGGCCATGCTCGCGCGCATCTTCGCCGAAAGCCTCGCCCACGGCAACGCCTACGAAAATCTCCGCGTCCTCACCACCGCGCATCCCGGACGTCTCGCCGGTTCCAAGTCCCTCGAAGGCGCCGTCACCTGGGGCCAGAAAACTCTCGCGGCCCTCGGCGTGGATCGCGTCTTCACCCAAGAGGTCATGGTCCCCCACTGGGAACGCGGCGCCCCCGAGTCCGTCCGCCTACTCCCTTCCACCGGCCCCGCCATCCCCCTCGCCGCCCTCGCCCTCGGCAACTCCGTCGCCACCCCCGCCGGCGGCATCACCGCCGAGGTGCTCGTGGTAAAATCTCTCGCTGAACTCGAAACCCTCGGCCGCGAAAAAATCGCCGGCAAGATCGTCTTCTTCAACCGCCCGATGGACCCCGCCATGGTTCTCCCTGGCCGGGCCTATGGCGTCGCCGGCGATCAACGCAGACTCGGCCCCATCACCGCCGCCAAGTTCGGCGCCCTCGCCGCCCTCACCCGTTCCCTCACTCACGCGCAAAACGATTTCCCCCACACCGGCGGCACCACCTATTTGCCCGATGGCCCCAACATCCCCGCCTGCGCCCTTTCCACCGTCGCCGCCGATCGCCTCAGCGCCGCCCTCGCCGCCGATCCGAAACTCCGCGTCGCGATGCAGACCAACACCTCGTGGCACCCCGACGCCCTTTCGCACAACGTCATCGGCGAAATCCGCGGCTCCGAATTTCCCGATCAGATCATCGTCGTCGGCGGCCACCTCGATTCTTGGGACGTCGCCCCCGGCGCCCACGACGACGGCGCCGGCATCGTTCAATCCATCGAGGTGTTCCGCATCTTCAAGGCCCTCGGTCTCAAACCCCGCCACACCCTCCGCGCCGTCCTCTTCACCAACGAGGAAAATGGCCTCCGCGGCGGCACCGCCTACGCCGACATCGCCCGCAAGGCCGGCGAGAAACACCTCCTCGCCCTCGAGTCCGACACCGGCGGCTTCCAACCCCGCGGCTTCGAACTCGCCAGCACCCAATTCGACGCCGTCGCCCGCGCCCTCCGCTGGAGCAAGCTCTTCGAACCCTACGGCCTCATGAAATTCCAAGCCGGCCGCGGCGGCGCCGATGTCGCCCCGCTCCATCTCCTCGGCGCGACCACCGGCCAGATCCTCCCCGACTCCCAACGCTACTTCGATATTCACCACACGACCGCAGACAGCCTCGACCAGGTGAACCCCCGCGAACTCCACCTCGGCGCCGGCGCCCTCGCCGCCCTCATCTGGCTCATCGACACCCAAGGCCTTTAATATTCCCACTCCGATGAAGCTTACCGCGCTGCTTCTGCTCATCGTCACCCTGGCTCCTCTTCGCGCCGCGCCGCCCCCAGTTCAGTCGGCGCACATCACCGTCCTCTCGACGATGCTCGCCGGCGACCCGATGTTCAAAGGCATCGGCGAATGGGGCTTCTCCGCCCTCGTTGAGGCCGACGGTTACCGCATCCTCTTCGACACCGGCCTCCGCCCGCAGACCGTCCTCCACAACGCCCGCGAACTCGGCCTCGATCTCTCCGACATCACCGACGTAGTCCTGTCGCACAACCACGCCGACCACATCGGCGGGCTGCTCACGCTCCGCCGCGAGTTCGCTAAGAAAAACCCCAAGGCACTTTCCCGCGTCCACGTCGGCCGCGGCATTTTCTGGAGCCGCGGCCTCGGCGACGACGGCAAAGAAGAAAACGCCGCCATCGCCCTGAAAGCCGCCTACGAAGCCACCGGCGGCGTCTTCATCGAGCACGACAAGCCCGAAGAACTCGCGCCTGGCATCTGGCTCACCGGCCCCATCGCCCGCGTGCATCCCGAAAAAAACTACGGCACCAACGGCAAGGTCCTCGCACCCACCGGCTCGACTGAAGACACCATCCCCGAAGACACCGCTCTCGTCCTCGACACCACGCGCGGCCTCGTCGTCCTCACCGGCTGCGGTCACGCCGGCGCGATCAACACCCTCGCCTACGCCCGTCGCGCCATCCGCGATACGCCCATCGACGCCGCTATCGGCGGCCTTCACCTCCTCACGAGCAACGAAGAGACGCTCACCTGGACTTCCAAACAACTCCGCACCCTCGAGGTCCGCCATCTCCTCGCCGCCCACTGCACCGGCCTCGAAGCCACCTACCGTCTCCGCGAGCGCGGCGGCTTCACCCGCGCCACCGCCTCCGTCGCCGCGGTCGGCGCCTCCTACGATTCAGTCAAAGGCATCAACTCGCTCTACCTCGCCCGCTAAGCTGAAGCCCCCGTCTTTCCCCATGGCCAAATTCGTCTCCGAGCTCACCGCCGCTCACCGCGACTTCATCGCGCAGCAGAAAATTTACTTCGTCGCCTCCGCGCCACACACCGGCCGCGTCAACCTTTCGCCCAAGGGCATGGACACCTTCCGCGTTTTGTCTACGACCCGCGTCGGCTACCTCGACGTCACCGGCAGCGGCAACGAGACCGCCGCCCACCTCCTCGAAAACGGCCGCCTCACCCTCATGATGTGCTCGTTCGACTCCGCCCCGCTCATCTTCCGCATCTACGCGCGCGGCCGCTCTGTCCAACCCACCGACGCCGACTGGACTCAACTCCGTCCGCTCTTCGGCCCCACCTTGCCCGGCGAACGCCAACTCATCCTCGCCGAGATCGAAAGTATCCAAACCTCCTGCGGCTTCGGCGTCCCGTTTTTCGACTACACCGGCGAACGCGAAACCCTCATCGACTACGCCGTCAAAAAAGGCCCCGACGGCATGGCCACGTATCGCACCCAACACAACCGCCAGAGCATCGACGGCCTCCCCACCGGCCTCTCCGAAAAGTAGGGCGGCGTCTCCGACCCGCCCTCCGCGCACGTCCGGGTCTCTCAACTCTCAGCTCTCAACTTCCCCGTCTCCCCCTCCCCATGATCCGCGCCTTCGTCTTCGACTTCGACGGACTCATTCTCGACACCGAGTCCGCCCTCATCCGCTCCTACGCCGATGTCCACGCCGCCCACAGCGTCGCCTTCGACGAAGCCCTCTTCTTCCGCGCCGTCGGCCACGTCGATTTCACCTTCGATCCTTGGATCGCCTTCGGCCCCGCCGCCATCCACGCCGAACTCGAAGCCGAGCGTCAGCTGCTAAAAACCGGCCGGCTCGAAAAACTCCTGCCGCTCCCCGGCGTGATCGCCCTCCTCGACGAGGCCCGGGGCGCCGGCCTCCATGTCGCCATCGCCTCCAACTCCGAACACGCGTGGGTCGAGCCGCATCTGCAACGCCTCGGACTCCTCGACCGCTTCGCCTTTCTCGCCTGCCGCGAAGACGTCCCGTCGCCCAAACCTGAGCCCGATCTCTACAAACTCGTCCTACAAAACTTCGGCCTCCGTGCCCACGAAGCCGTCGCCTTCGAGGATTCGCACACCGGCAGCATCGCCGCCAAACGCGCCGGCCTGCACACCGTCGCCGCCCCCGGCCCCTCGACCGCCCATCACGATTTCACTCACGTCGACCTCCTCGTGAAATCCCTCGCCGAAGTCACCCTCGCGAGCCTGCGCCAACGCTTCGAAGGTAGGGCGGGTTATCCTTAACCCGCCGCGCTCGTCTCCGCTTCCCTCCTACCCTTCCGCCTACCCCTCGAGCTCTTCCCAACGCTTATACCCCCTAGCCAACTCCGCCTCGATCTCGTGCAACCGCGCCGTCGCTTGCGTCACCTCGACCGGCGGCTTTCTAAAGAAAAGCGGATCGGCCAGCTTGCTCGTCAGGATCGTCTGCTCGTTCTCCAGCTTTTCGATGACCTTTGGCAACGCATCCAGCTCGCCACGCTCCTTGTTCGAAAGCTTCCGCGTTTTCGCCGCAGGCGCGCCCGACGCACCGCCGCCCGCCGCCGACTTGGCCGCGCGCTTCGCCAATTCCTCCGCCGCCACCAGCGCCGCCGCTTTCTTCGCCGTCTCTTTCTGCCAGTCGTCGTAGCCGCCGATGTAATCCGTCACTTTTCCGTCGCCTTCGAAGACGAGCAGACTCGTGCAGACCTCGTTCAAAAACGCACGGTCATGGCTCACCAGCAGCACCGTGCCGCCAAACTCCACCACGAGATCTTCCAGCAGCTCGAGCGTCTCCGCATCGAGATCGTTCGTCGGCTCATCGAGCACCAGCACGTTCGCCGGCTTCGTGAAAAGTCGCGCGAGCAACAACCGATTCCGCTCTCCGCCAGACAACGCCTTGATCGGCGTGCGCGCGCGTGTCGGCTCAAAAAGAAAATCCTCCAAATACGAGATCACGTGCCGCGTGCGGCCGTTGATCGTGATCATCGTGTTGCCGTCCGCCACCGCGTCCTGCACGCGCATCGTCTCGTCGAGCTGCGCGCGGAGTTGGTCGAAATAAACGATCTCGAGCTGCGTGCCCTGCTCCACCGTGCCCGCCGTGGGCTTCAGTTGCCCAAGCAGCAATTTCAACAGCGTCGTCTTGCCCGCGCCGTTCGGCCCCACGATGCCGATCTTGTCGCCGCGCTCGATGCGCGTCGTCACGTCACGCACGATCCACGGCGAATCCGGCCCATACCGAAAGCCCGCGCCCTCACACGTGATGACCTTAAAGCCGCTGCGGTCCGCCTCCTGGGCCGTCATCGTCGCCTTGCCCGCGCGGTCTCGCCGCTCCGCGCGCTCCGTGCGCATTTTTTCGAGCGCATGGATGCGGTTGTTCGCCCGCGAACGCTGTGCCTTCACGCCGCGCCGAATCCACACTTCTTCCTGCGCCAGCTTCTTGTCGAACTGTGCGCGCTCGACCTCCTCGGCCTCCATCACGGCCTGCTTGCGCACGAGGAACGTATCGTAGTCGCACGCCCAACCGACAAGCTTGCCACGGTCCACTTCGACTATGCGCGTCGCCAGCTTCCGCAAAAACGCGCGGTCATGCGTCACGAACAACAGCGCGCCGCCCCACTCCAATAAAAATTTCTCCAGCCACTCGATCGACGCCAGATCCAGATGATTCGTCGGCTCGTCGAGCAACAGCAACTGCGGCGCTTCCACCAGACCACGCGCCAGCAACACCCGGCGCTTTTGCCCCGCCGACAACGCCGCAAATTCCATCTCCACCGGCAACCCCATCTGCTCCAGCAACCGCTCGACGCGGTCATGCCGCTCCCAGTCGTTATGCTCCTCGTAAGCGCCGCCCTCGCCCTCGACCACCGTGCGCACCGTGCCCACCAGACCGACCGGCACTTCCTGCTTCAGCGTGGAAAACACCGCCCCAGCCTGACGGAAAACCTGCCCCACATCCGACTCAAGCTCGCCCGAGATCACCTTCATAAGCGTGGACTTCCCCGCGCCGTTACGGCCGACGAGACACACGCGTTCCCCGCGATCAATCTGGAGATTGACCCGGTCGAGCAACGGCGCGCCACCGAAGCTCAGGCTGACATCGAGAAGACTGACAATGGCCATAAGAACCCGCCACCCTGCCGCCCGCCCCGCCCAGCGCAAGACCCGCCTTCTCTCAGCCCGCGCCCCGTCTCAACGAACCGCCGGCGGCCGCGGGGCCGCCAACGGATATTGGATCACCTGGCCGTTACCAGGCAGGCGAACCCGCAGCGGCTGCCCCTGCGCAAATCGCAACTGCTCGTAAGATTCTCCCGCCATGGATTGGATCGCCTTGATGTAGCGGGTCGGGCCCACGAGATCGCCGTAGGTGGCCGCGCCGACGCCATTCTCCAGATAAAACTGGTCCGCCGCCGCCGCCAGTTGGCGGAGGTTGTTGAGCACCGCTTTTTCTTGGGAAGCCGTGCGCACTTTTTGAAACGCCGGGATCGCCATCGCCGCCACCAGCCCGACCGTCACGGGATTGTAGAACGCCACCATGGCGACGTCCTGCTTCAGCGAGCGGTCGAGATATGAACGCACCAGCACGCCGTCAGGAAGATTGGTGCGCACACTTACCAACGGCTGCTTGGGGCTCGGCAACTGGCCAAGAAAGAGATCGAGCACCGACTTCGTTTCCGCCGGCAACCTGGGATTCAACGCCTGAATGCGGCGGAGTTGCTCGAAGAGTTGCGGGCTCACGTAGCTCAGCCCGTTGCCCTCATTCCCCACATGCTCCAGCGCACGTTGGAATTCCGGACTCCCGCTCAGCCCCGGCTTCTGGCCGCGGCACTCTTCAAAGAACGCCCGCGACGTCGCGAAATAAAGCGAGCCTCCGTCCGCGACCAACACCGGCTGAATCCCCTCGATAGGCAGCGCCTGTGCCGGCTCGTAGATATGCAGCGCTCCGACATCGGTCCGCTTCAGTCCGGGAGTTTTTGCGAGCGACGCTTCGACTACTGGCGCGATATTGTCGATGCACAGCAGCAGGGAAACCGCCGGTAGCACCACTCCCTGCGGCGGCATCGGCACCGTCAGCGTCTTCGCCGGATCGAGCCGCAGCACGATCGATGAATGCCCCTTCAGGCCGTAGATCAGATCCAGCACCGAGAGCGTCGCCGATTCACCGGCCTTCTTCAGCGCAGCCTCGAGCTGGTTGCCCGCCGGCTCGCCCGCCACCTTCGCGACGACTTCCCTGATCACCCGGTAAACCGCCGCCATATCCACCTCCGCCTCCGCAAAGAAACTCGCGTCCGCCGGCGCCAGACGCACGTGCGTAAACGGCCCTGGCTTGCCGCCCAGTCCGGCCAACAAACCCCGCCGCTCCCCGCCCGTGTAGAGAAACATGCGGTTGCGGAAAAACCCCGTCCCATCCGGCACCGAGCTCACCCCAAACGCCCGAATGTCGGTCAACCCCAAGGTCGCCGCCAGCGCCGGATAGTCGTGTTGCGCAAACGGCCGCACCGCCGGCTGCGTCTTGGCGATCTGCTCCAACAACGGCCGAATCCGCCCGGTCAGTTTTTCCACATCCCCACTCACGTCCACGTAGCCATACAACGTGCCGCCCAGCTCCAACTGCCGACTCACGGCGAGAAAACTCTGGCTGCGCTCCGTTTCCTTCACAACTTCCACCACAGTCGCTTTGGGGGCCTCCGCCTTTTTTTGGCACGCCGTCAAAAACAGCGTCAGCATTGCGAAACCACTTAACACGATACGGGGCAGCGCGGATTTCATTTTCTCATACTTAACCTTAGGCTCTGTTCCACGAAAGACTTAAACGCCTTCGATCTGTGTCATCCACGCCGTCCTACAACGCCCTCGGCATCGGTGTGTCCACCCTCACCCTCGCGGAAACTCGCGACGCCATCATCGCCACGCGCGGCTCCCTCCGCCGCGGCTACATCTGCCTCGGCACCGCCCACGGCTTCACGGAAGCCCAGCGCGACCCTGCGCTAAAAAAAATCTACAACGCCGCCTGGCTCACCACCCCCGACGGCATGCCCCTCGTTTGGCTCGGCCCCCACGGCACCGAACGCGTTTACGGCCCCGACCTCCTCCTCGCCGTCTGCGACGCCGGCCGCGCCTCCGGCCTGCGCCACTATTTTTACGGCGGCGCCCCCGGCGTGGCCGACACCCTCCGCGACAAACTCACCGCCCGCTTCCCCGGCCTCGACGTCGCCGGCACGTTTTCGCCGCCCTACCGTCCGCTCACCACCGGCGAGATCATCGCCTTCCGCGCCGAAATCACCCGCCTCCGCCCCGATGTGATCTGGATCGGCCTTGGCACACCGAAACAGGAAACGTTCATGGCCGCGCACGCCGCCACGCTCGACACCGCCGTCCTCATCGGCGTCGGCGCCGCCTTCGACTTCCACTCCGGCCGCATCCACCAGGCCCCGCGTTGGCTGCAACGCAGCGGCTTCGAATGGCTCTTCCGCCTCTGCACCGAGCCCCGCCGTCTCGCCGCCCGCTACCTGATCACGAATCCGCTTTTCGTCCTTCACGTCCTCGCCCAGCGCACCAGCCTGAAAAAATATCCGTTCCCGCCCGCGCCCTAAAACAATTCCCGCTGCGTGATCGCATCCCGCTTTGCCCCGTCGAGCGTGCTCAACGCCAGCAACTGCATCACGGAAAAACCCGCCACCGCCGGCTCCCGCGCAAGAGAGGCCAGCAGCACCGCCCCCGCGAGCGCATCGTAGAGCGCCGCGTGGTAATGCCGCCGTTCCACCGGACAAAATTTCTCCGCGAGACCGTCGAGTTCGCCCTGCAATCCGCAGGTCGCGACCAACGTCTCCAGCTTCCCTGATTCCAACCGCGGATAGAGCTGTCCGTAAATCCGCGCCGAATCGATCCACGGCCCCCACTCGATCACGCGCTCGCCCGGCCGCGCGAAATCCGGCGAATTCCGCGGATACGGCCACACACCTTTGAGCAGCGCGTTCTCCACCCCCGCATAATGCGCCGCCAGCGGCCCGCGCTCCCGCAGCCCCGCGAAATACTCCCACTCATCCGCAAACGGCGCGTGCCCCGCCAGCTCCGCTTCGCTCAACCCGTGGACCGCCACATCTTCCGCCCGCACTCGACCCGTCGCCGCGCACAACCGCGTCGCCGCCTCCACCACGCGCCCGCCCAGCAGCGTCGCCACGCCATACTCCAGCACGCCCGATACGCGGCTCCCTTCAAAATCCACAAAAAAAATCGGCTGATCGGTCCAAGTCATTCCGCACACCAAACACACCGCTCTACCAAAATCCAATCCGCCTTTCCGGTCTTTTTTCCGTGTATTCCGTGTGTTCCGTGGGCAACTCTCGTCCCGTGGATCTCACGCCCTATCGTTCCTTCATGACCGACCTCGCCGAACGCAGCGGTGACTTTATCCGCCCGCATTTCGCGAATCCCGCCCTCGCCGTCGAGACCAAGGCCGACGCCTCCCCCGTCACCATCGCCGACCGCGGCGCCGAGGAACTCCTCCGCCAGCTCATCGCCAAAAAATTCCCCACTCACGGCCTCATCGGCGAGGAACTCGGCTCCGAAAACCCCGACGCAGAATTCGTGTGGGTCCTCGATCCCATCGACGGCACCAAGTCCTTCATCAGCGGGGTCCCTCTCTTCGGCACCCTCATCGCCCTCCTCCATAACGGCCAACCCGTCCTCGGCTGCATCCACCAGCCCATCCTCCGCCAGCTCATGCTTGGCGACAGCCGAACCACGACGCTCAACGGCCGCCCCGTCCGCTGCCGCGCCACCACGCGCCTCGCCGACGCCACGCTCCTCACCAGCGACACCCTCAACCTCGCCAAATACCAAAACGGTCCCGCCGCCGACCGCCTCATCGCCTCCGCCAAACTCGTGCGCACCTGGGGCGACTGCTATGGTTACCTGCTCCTCGCCGCGGGCCACGCCGATATCATGTGCGATCCCATCATGAACCCCTGGGACATCGCCGCCCTCGTCCCCGTCGTCCGCGGCGCCGGCGGCGTCATTTCCGACTGGTCCGGCGGCCCGGCGTATCCCGCCGAGTCCACCCTCGCCGCCGCCACACCGGAACTCCACGCCGCCGCGCTCGCGATCCTCTCCGCTCGCTAAAAAACGTCGTCCAGCAATTCCGATTCCGTGTAGGGCCACCGCTTTCTGGCGTGCCGCCTACCTTCGCCCGCGTTCGGGCCCGCTTCTCTCAGCGCTTCTTCGTCTTCTTCGCCGACCACTCGCAGGTCACCAGCGAGCTGATGCCGCCGCGGCCCTTCCAATCGGCGATCACCGTCAACGCGCGCGGCTTCAGCGCCTCGCCGATATCGTCACAAATTTTATTCGTCACCGCCTCGAAGAAGATGCCCTCGTTGCGGAACGCGTGCAGATAAAGCTTTAACGACTTCAGCTCCACGCAGGTCTTGTCCGGCGTAAATTTCACCGTGATCACCGCGAAATCCGGATGCCCCGTGATCGGACACATCGAGGTGAACTCGTGCTGCGTATGCGCGATCACATAGTCGCGGTGCGGCGCGGGATTGGGAAACAGTTCGAGGATCTTCGGATCGGCCATGATGCGAAAAGTAGTGAGTAGCGAGTAGCGGGTAGCGAGTAGAAATACACGCGGAGAACCACGCTAACCGTGACCGACCAAATGCTCGCTACTCGCTAACCACTACTCGCTACTCCGCCCTCTCAGGTGGCCGTTTCCGTAAACCGCGCCTCACGGATCACCGTGATCTTGATCGTGCTCGGGTATTGCAGCTCCGCCTCG
This sequence comes from Opitutaceae bacterium, assembly GCA_025355125.1. Taxonomy (GTDB): domain Bacteria; phylum Verrucomicrobiota; class Verrucomicrobiia; order Opitutales; family Opitutaceae; genus Tous-C4FEB. Next base: position 14,876 of record JANXLP010000162.1, read on the forward strand.
ATCCGCGCCCGCAGTTGCTTCGCGATTTCCCGCGCGCGGTCGTCCGTCACCTGCTGCGGCGATACAATCACGCGAATCTCGCGTCCCGCCTGAATCGCGAAGGCCTGCTGCACGCCCTCGAGCGACATCGCGAGTTTCTCCAGCCGCTCCAGCCGTTGCACATAACCCGCCATCGACTCCGCGCGCGCACCCGGCCGCGTCGCCGAAATCGTATCCGCCAAAATCACTATGCCCGCGTAAATCGTCTCGGGCTTCACCTCTTCGTGGTGCGCCGCGACCGCGTTGGTCACGATCGGCGTCTCGCCATAGCGCTTGATAAACTCCGCACCGATCAGCGCGTGGCTACCCTCGAGTTCGCCCGGCGCCGCCTTGCCGATGTCATGCAACAGACCCGCGCGCTTCGCCAGATTTGGATCAAGCCCTACTTCGCTCGCGATGATCGACGCGAGGAACGCCGTCTCCACCGAGTGATCGAGCACGTTTTGGTTATACGAGAAACGATACTTCAGCTTGCCGAGCAGCTTGATGATCTCGGGATGCAGCCCGTTGATATTGAGCTTCGTCACCGCATCCTCGCCCGCCTGCGTCGTCACGAGGTCGATTTCCTCGCGCGCGCGCTGCACAAATTCCTCGATGCTCGCCGGGTGAATGCGCCCGTCCTTCACCAGCGCATCGAGCGCACTCCGCGCGATCTCGCGCCGCACCGGGTCAAACGACGACAGCAACACGAGCTGTGGCGACTCGTCGATCAACAGCGTCACGCCCGTCGCCGCCTCGAACGATTTGATGTTCCGTCCCTCCCGCCCGATGATGCGGCCCTTCATTTCCTCGCTCGGCAACGGCACCAGCGTCGCCGTGAGATCGTTGTTCGGCTTGCTCGCGATGCGCTGCATCGAAGCGATCAAAATGCGCCGCGCATCCGTCTGCAGTTCCTGCTCCGATTTTTCCAACGTCTGCCGGCGCAGTGCGCGCAGCTCATCCTGACACTCGAGCATGACTTCCTCGCGCAGCGCGCGGCGGATTTCCTCGGCGTCCATCTGCGAAACACCTTCGAGCCGCTTGCGCACACTCTTAGACAGCGCCCGGATCGCATCACGCGCCTGCTTCACCGCCGCCGTCTCGCGGTTGATGCGCTCCTGCCGCTGCTCCAATTGATAGTCGAGCAGTGCCAGAGATTCCTCATGCGCGCGGATCTCGCGCAACCGCACATCCGACTCGATCTCGCGACGGTCAAACTCACGGTTCAACTCCGCCCGCTTTTCCTGCACCTCCGCCTCGGCCTTCTGTTTCATCTCCTCGGCCGTCACCGCCGCCTCGCGACGCGCGACCTCGATCAACTCCGTCGCCTGCTCCTGCGCGATGCGCCACGTGTGCCGGCGAGCCGCCCAAACCCCGAAAAATCCGAGCAAGACGCCCACGAAAATCGAGAGCGAGAGCGACCAGTCAAACGAGTCGCTCTCGGCGATCAAGAAAGCGAAGTCGGCGGCGCTTACTGACGTCAAGGTCTCGGCACCCTACGCGGCCCGTTACGCTCAGCTCAAGCCTTTCCCCGTCATTTTAACTCCGACTTTTCCTTACCACGCAGACAACGGCTTTTGAAACGCAGGCAACGTCCCCGCCAGCACCGCCTGCATCCGTTTTAACGCCGCCGCTTCGCCATCGCTCGCACTCGTTTGCACTAAAACATACGCCCATCGATCCGGCCGCCCGTGCGCGAGCCGATTCCAGGCATCGCGCCAAAACCGCCCGCCGTTCGTCGCCACCACCCGCTCCCCATCCACAAACCAATACGCCACCAACTCCGGCGCCGCCACCCGCCCGCGCGGCGTCACGACCTCCCGTTTCACGCGCAACACCGTCGCCGCGAACCCCGCCTCCGCCCGCCCCGGATAATTAAAACCCTCCCTTGTTGCCCCCTCAATCGACCACCCTTGCCCGACCAAACACAGCTCCGGCCTGTGAATCGACGTGCGATCCCGCCCGCTCAACACCACCGATACAAACACCCGCTGCGCCCCATCCGCCACCGCCACATAATTCTTCCGGGCATACCCCGTATCCGCCGGCAAAATCGCCCGCTCCACCGCCGTCACCTCCGCCCCGCGTCCGATCCACTCCGTCCCGATAAACGTCGGCAACTCCACCGGATTTTTCCCATCCACCGCCAGCACCACGCCCACGCCCCCGCGCGGCGGCAACCCCGCAAGCCACCCCAGAAAAACCATCTCCGCCCCCGCAAAAACCACCACCAACGCCGCCACCCGCCAAACCCGAGTGTCACGTAATACGTGACACTTTTTATTAGCCCCCGAGGCGCTTCGCACGGAGCGAGTGTCACGTAATACGTGACACTCGCCTTCCACCCGCCGAGCCCCTGCGCGCTCCGATCCCTCCGTTCGCTCAGCTTTCAGCTCTATGCTCTCAG
>JANXLP010000170.1 GCA_025355125.1 Opitutaceae bacterium
CGTTGGTTGGGGGTTCGATTCCCTCCGCGCCTGCCAACTTTAAGTTCATGAAAAATCCGTTCCGCAGCACCCGTATCTTCTTCGGCGAAATGGTCGGCGAGCTTCAAAAAGCTTCCTGGCCCACCCGCACCGAGCTGCGCGACTCCACCATCGTGGTGGTCCTCGCCGGGGTGCTGCTGGGTGTTTTCACGAGCATCAGTGACTTTGCGCTTATCAATGTCGTGGATCTCTTCACGTCTTGGGTGAGCTAATCCCGCGCCGCCACCATGTCCGCTCCCACGACTATCCCCGCCAGCGCCCAGTGGTTCGCCCTCCACACTCTCTCCGGTCAGGAGAATAAGGTGAAGGCTTACATCGAGAAATTCAAAAAAGCTGAAGAACTCGACGACCATATCTTCGAAGTGTTGTTGCCCACGGAAGTTGTTTCCGAGGTCAAGAATGGCAAGAAGAGCACCAAGGTCCGCAAACTCTATCCAGGCTACGTCTTCATCCAGATGTGGCTCTACGGCGAGGACAAGAAGGTCATCAACAAGCCGTGGTATTTCGTGAAAGAAGTCGCTGGTGTCATCGGCTTCGTCGGTGGCGAGCGTCCCGCGGCGCTGCAGCCCTCCGAGATCGTTGAAATCCGCTCCCGTATCGAGGCGGCCAACGGTAAGGAAGTTCCGAAGGTGCAATACACCGTCGGCGAAGAAGTCAAAATAACCGACGGCGCTTTCGCGAGCCTCACGGGCCGCATCGACGAGATCGACCCCGATCGCGGCAAGCTCAAGGTCTCTGTTTCCATTTTCGGCCGTTTCACCCCGGTCGAGCTCGAATACTGGCAGGTGCAACGCAACACCGAGTGATGCGACGCTTCTTTGTCACCGCTGTTTTCGCGAACTAACCCGATAATCCTCCGCTCAATCCTTTCATACCATGGCAAAGAAAATCCAAGGCTACATCCGCCTCCAACTCCCTGCCGGTGCCGCTAATCCCGCTCCTCCGGTCGGTCCTGCGCTCGGTGCGCAAGGCGTCAACATCATGGCGTTCTGCAAAGAATTCAACGCCAAGACCAAGGACCAGAACGGCATGATTCTGCCGGTCGTCATCACGGTCTTCTCTGACAAGAGCTTCACCTTCATCCTCAAATCGCCACCGGCGTCCGTCCTCCTCAAGAAGGCGGCCAACATCGCCAGCGGTTCGGCCAAGCCCAACCAAGATAAGGTCGGCAAGGTCACCAAGAAGCAGCTCCTCGAGATCTACAAACTGAAGGCCAAGGATCTTAACGCCAAGGATGACGAGGCTGGTATCAAGATCATCGCCGGCACCGCCCGTAACATGGGCATCGAAGTCGTCGGCTAAATTTTCGTCTGCAATTATAACCACTCGCGCGGGAGTCTCATCCGGGACGTTCGCACCGCAAGGAGTCCAAAATGCCAAAAAAACAAAGCAAACGCTACCGCAGCGCCCTCAAGGTCGCTGATCTCGCCAAAGATTACTCACTCGCCGAAGCGGTTGAGATCTTGGGCAAATTCCCCAAGACCAAGTTCGACGAGACCGTCGAGCTTTCCTTCCGTCTCGGCGTCGATGGCGCCTCTGGCGACCAGAACGTGCGTGGCACGACTCCGTTGCCCAACGGCTCCGGTAAGAAGGTTCGCATCCTCGTTTTCACGGACAATCCTGCTGCTGCGCTCGCCGCAGGTGCTGACACCGCCGGCCTCGCCGACATCATGCAGAAGATCAACGAAGGTTGGCTCGACTTCGACGTCGCGATTGCGACGACCGAAGCCATGAAGCAAGTCCGCACGCTCGCCCGCGTCCTCGGCCCGAAAGGCCTCATGCCCAACCCGAAGTCAGGCACCGTCACTGACGATATTGCCGCTGGCATCAAGGCCGTCAAAGCCGGTCGTGTTGAATTCAAGATGGACAAGGCCGCCATCATCGGTGTTGGCGTCGGCAAGCTTTCCTTTACGCCCGCGCAGATCCTCGAAAATGCCCTGTCCGTGATCGAAGCGGTCGGCAAGGCCAAGCCCGCTTCCTTCAAGGGTGGCGTGTTCATCAAGTCCATCACCATCTCCTCGAGCATGAGTCCCGGCGTTCACCTCGCCTCGACCGAGTTCAGCAAATACTAACCGGAGCCCGACCATGAGAGCCGAAAAAAATTACCTGATCGCCGAGGTCGAGACCCACCTCAAGAAATCCGAATACGTCATCCTCGCCAACTTCACGAAAGTGACTGTGAGCGATGTGGCGGACCTTCGCGCTAAACTCGCCGTTGAAAAGGCCGAGTTTCACGTTGTCAAAAACAGCTCGCTCCGCGTCGCCGCCAAGGCGCTCGGCCTGCCCGAGATCGAGTCCGCTCTGACCGGCCCCACGGCCGTGGTCGTCGGCGGTAAAAATCCCGCGGGCGTCGCCAAAGTCCTCAAGAAATATTTTCAGGACAAGCAGAAGCTCGAAGTGAAGATCGGTGTGCTCGACAAGAAACTCGTGAGTGCGTCCGATCTCGCCAAGATGGCTGATCTGCCACCGTTCGAGGCGCTGCGTTCGCAGTTCTTGAGCCTCCTCACCAGCAATGCGGCGTCCTTCGTCCGCGTGCTCGACGCCAAAGTCAAAAAGGAGCAACCCGCCGCCTAATTTTTTACCGGTGGCGTGATCTGCATGGATCACGCCACCGGAAAATAACCTCTATTGGGGTAGGCTAGGGGATACGTCTCTTAAACGCGTTTCATTTTTCGAAACCGCTAGTCGCTCCAGGAAAATACTACCATGAGCAACATCACCAAAGATCAAGTTATCGAGTGGCTGTCCGCGCAGACCGTTCTCGACCTCGCCGGCCTCGTCAAAGAGCTCGAAGGCAAGTGGGGCGTTTCCGCCGCCGCTGCCGTCGCCGCTGCCGGCCCTGCCGCTGCGGGTCCTGCCGCTGTCGTCGAAGAGAAGACCGAGTTCAACGTCATGCTTCTCGAAGCCGGCGCGAACAAGATCGGCGTCATCAAGGAAGTCCGCGCCATCACCGGTCTTGGTCTCAAAGAGGCCAAGGATCTCGTCGAAGGCGCGCCGAAGTCCGTCAAGGACGGCGCCAACAAGGCCGATGCCGAAGACATCAAGAAGAAGCTCGAGGCCGCTGGCGCCAAGGTCGAACTCAAGTAATCGCTTGGTCGATTTCGCTCTTATTGATTCGCAAATTCATTGGACAGGCCGTGCCTCGCGCGGCCTGTCCTTTGGCTTTTTTCCCGTTCTTTCGTTAGGTTCCCGCGCGGTGCGTTTCTAGCCCCGCGTATTCTGTTTTATTCGTCCCTCACCTCCACCGGAAATTCCCATGGCCGACCGCACTCACTCCGAACGCACGAACTTCGGCAAACTCCGCGAAGTCATTCAGCCGCCGAATCTCATCGAGATTCAGATCACGTCGTATCTCGACTTCCTGCAAAAGGGCATCCCCGAGAAGCAGCGTAAGCCCCAGGGCCTCGAAGCGGTTTTCCGCGAGGTGTTCCCCATTCATTCTTACGACGAGCGTCTGGTCCTCGAATACGTTTCCTACACCCTCGGTGATTCTAAGAATTCCGAGCTCGAGTGCCTCCGCGAAGGCATCACCTACTCGGTGCCGCTCTACGTGAAGCTCCGCCTCCGGGAGGAAGACTTCATCAAGGACGAAGATATTTACATGGGCGAAATCCCGATGGTGACGGAGCGTGGCTCCTTCATTATCAACGGCGCTGAGCGCGTCGTGGTTTCCCAGCTGCATCGTTCCCCCGGTATCGCTTTCGAAGTGACGCCGCACCCGAACGGCAAGCTCCTCCACTCCTTCCGTATCATTCCTGACCGCGGCACCTGGCTCGAAGTGCAGTTCGATAATAACGATCTGCTCTACGTCTATCTCGATCGCCGCCGTCGCCGCCGGAAATTCCTCATCACGACGCTCCTCCGCGCCATCGGCTACTCGAGCGACATCGACATCCTGAATCTCTTCTACGAAATCAAGGATCTGAAGGTCGCCAAGGCCCTCGACCTCGAGAACGTTTCCACGCTCGTCCTCGTCGAGGACGCGATCGATGCGCAGCAGGGCGTTGTCCTCGCCCGCGCGTTCGAGCCGCTCACGAAGCAGATCGTCCGCACCTTCGAGAAGCACGGTATCTCCACGATCCGCGTGATCGACACGACCGTTGACGAAGGCGCCCTCATCCGCGCGCTGAAGAAAGATCCGACGCGCAACGAAGAGGAAGCCCTCAAGGAAATCTACAAGCGTCTCCGCCCGGGCGAGCCGCCAACCACCGCCAACGCCAAGGCCCTCCTCAAGCGTCTCTTCTTCGATCCCAAGCGCTACGACCTCGGTCGCGTCGGTCGCTATAAGGTCAACCAGAAGCTCGGCCTCAAGGTCACGCTTGAGCAACGCATCATCGAGAGCGGCGACATCGTTGCCGCCACGAAGTATCTCGGTCGTCTCAAGAAGGGCGAAGGCGTCGTCGACGATATCGATCACCTCGGTTCCCGTCGCGTCCGCACCGTCGGCGAGCTTCTCGCCAACCAGTGCCGCGTCGGCCTCAGCCGCACCGAGCGCCTCGTTCGCGAGCGCATGACGATGTATGACCAGAGCGTCGATTCGATCACGCCACAAAAGCTGATCAACCCGAAGGCGCTGACGACCGTCATCCGCGATTTCTTCGCGCGCAGCCAGCTCTCGCAGTTCATGGACCAGATCAATCCGCTCGCCGAGGTCACGCACAAGCGTCGTCTCTCCGCGCTCGGGCCAGGCGGTCTCAATCGCGAACGCGCCGGTTTCGAAGTGCGCGATGTTCATCCGTCGCACTACGGCCGCATCTGCCCCATCGAGACCCCTGAAGGTCCGAACATCGGTCTGATTAATTCTCTCTCGACCTACGCTCGCGTGAACGAGTTCGGCTTCATCGAGACGCCTTACCGCGTCGTCAAGGATGGCCGCGCCACCGACAAGATCGAGTATCTCACCGCCGACCAGGAAGAGGCCAAGATTATCGCCCAGGCCAATTCCGAGATCGACGACAAAGGCCATTTCATCGGCAAGGTCACCGTCCGTCAGGACGGCGAATTCCTCGAGGTCGCCGCCTCCGAAGTCCATTACATGGACGTCTCGCCGAAACAGGTCATCTCGATCGCCGCGGGTATGATTCCGTTCCTTGAGCACGACGATGCGAATCGCGCGCTCATGGGCGCCAACATGCAACGCCAAGGCGTGCCACTCCTCCAAGCTGAGTCGCCGCTCGTCGGCACCGGCATCGAAGAGCGGGTTGCTCGTGACTCGAAGATCGTCGTCGTCGCCGATGAGGCGGGCGTCGTCGCTTCGGTTGATGCGAAGCGCATTGTCGTCACCAAGGATGGCGAGCTCCCGCGCAACCTGAAGCACGATCCTAAGAATCACGTCTTCATCTACGAGCTGCGCAAATTCATGCGCTCGAACGCCGGCACCTGCTTCAATCAGAAGCCAATCGTCGCGCTCGGCCAGAAGATCAAAGCCGGCCAAATCATCGCCGACGGTCCTTCGACCGACAAGGGCGAGATGGCTCTTGGCCGTAACGTGCTCGTCGGCTTCATGCCGTGGAACGGTTACAACTTCGAAGACGCCATCCTCATCTCTGAAAAAGTGCTGAAGGAAGACATCTTCACTTCGATTCACATTCAGGAATTCGAGGTCAACGCTCGCGACACCAAGCTCGGGCCAGAAGAGATCACTCGCGACATCCCGAACATCGGTGAAGAAGCGCTGAAGAATCTCGACCACAACGGCGTCATCCGCATCGGCGCTGAGGTGAAGCCCGGCGACATCCTCGTCGGTAAGATCACCCCGAAGTCTGAAACCGAGCTCGCGCCCGAGGAGAAACTTCTCCGCGCCATCTTCGGCGAAAAGGCCGCTGATGTTAAAGACACCTCGCTCGTCGTTCCGTCGGGCGTGGGTGGCATCATCATGGACGTGAAGGTTTCGTCCCGCATCGATAATCAGGAAGAAAAACTCTCGCCCTCCGACCGCCGTCGTCAGGTGAAGCAAATCCAAGAGGAATACAAAACGCAGATCGACAAGCTGCGCGAAGGCCTCACGGAAGCGCTTTCCAACATCCTCCTCGGTGAAAAAATCCCGCTCGACGTTATCAACGGCGAGTCCGGCGAAATCATCATCCCCGCTAACCGCAAGATCACGAAGACTCTTCTCCGTCGTCTCGCGGCCGTCTCCAAGCACGTCCAGATCGATCCTTCACCGGTTCGCATCAAGATCATGGAGATCATCGGCGGTTACCAAACCAAGTTCGACGAACTCGAGTCCGACCGTGAGCGCAAGATCGGCGCGGTCGAGGCCGGCGAAGGCTCCGGTGACGGCGCCATCAAGCAGGTCAAAGTCTACGTCGCGACCAAGCAGAAGCTTGAAGTCGGTGACAAGATGGCCGGCCGCCACGGTAACAAGGGCGTCGTCGCCAAGATCGTTCCCGAAGAAGACATGCCATTCCTCCCGGACGGCACGCCGGTAGAAATCTGCTTGAACCCCCTCGGAGTGCCCTCGCGCATGAACGTGGGGCAGGTTCTCGAGACGCACCTCGGTTGGGCTTGTAAGAAGCTCGGTCTGAAGGTCGCGACTCCCGTGTTCGACGGTATCTCCGAAAAGCGCGTCCGCGAATACCTCAAGGAGGCCAAGTTGCCGACTTCTGGTAAGAGCCCGCTCTACGACGGTCGCACCGGCGAGAAAATCGATCAAGAGGTCGTGGTTGGCTACATCTACATGATGAAGCTGAACCATCTTGTGTCCCACAAGATCCACGCCCGCGCGGTCGGTCCCTACTCCCTCGTCACGCAGCAGCCGTTGGGCGGCAAAGCCCAATACGGCGGCCAGCGTTTCGGCGAAATGGAAGTGTGGGCGCTCGAAGCCTACGGCGCAGCGCATACCCTTCAGGAGCTCCTCACCGTCAAATCCGACGACGTGCAGGGCCGCACCAAGATCTACGAGTCCCTCGTCAAGGGTGACAACACCCTCGTCGCCGGCACGCCTGAGTCCTTCAACGTTCTCATTAAAGAAATCCAGTCCCTCGGCCTGGATATCAAACTCCAGAAACGCGATTCGCTCAGCTACGGTTCCTAAGCCGCCGCCCGAGTCACGTTCACCTTTCATAAAATTCAGGAGCATAAGCCAATGATTCAACCCGCCGAAACCGCCGCCTCCAACCGTGATGACGCCCGCGCCGCTCTGGGCCTCGAAGAGAGCCCGTTCGACTGCGTTTCCATCACCGTCGCTTCGCCCGAGACCATCCGCAAATGGTCCAAGGGCGAGGTCAAGAATCCCGAGACGATCAACTATCGCACCTTCAAGCCTGAACCAGGCGGTCTCTTCTGCCAAAAGATTTTCGGGCCGGTGCGCGACTACGAATGCGCCTGCGGAAAATACAAGCGCATCAAATACAAGGACGTCGTCTGTGATCGCTGCGGCGTCGAAGTGACGATCGCCCGCGTCCGTCGCGAGCGCATGGGCCATATTGAAATGGCCGTGCCCGTGACGCACATCTGGTTCCTCAAGTCCATGCCGAGCCGTCTCGGTTTGTTGCTCGATATGACCGCACGCTCCCTTGAGCGCGTGATCTACTACGAGAACTACATGGTCATCGATCCGGGCAAGACCCCGCTCGAGCTCAAGCAACTCCTCACCGACACCGAATATCGTCAGGCCCTTGACGAATACGGTGCAGATTCCTTCGTCGCCAAGATGGGCGCCGAGGCGGTCCGTGACGCGCTGGTCAAGACCGACATGGAGGCCACCGTCGCCGAGCTGCATGAGCAGATGCGCGCGACGAAATCGAAGCAGATCAAAAAGAAGCTCTCGAAGCGCCTGAAGGTAATCCAAGGCTTCATTCACTCGAAGTCCCGTCCAGAATGGATGGTTCTCGAGGTGCTGCCCGTGATCCCACCGGACCTGCGTCCGCTCGTTCCGCTCGAGGGTGGCCGCTTCGCGACCTCCGACCTCAACGATCTCTATCGCCGCGTCATCAACCGCAACAATCGGTTGAAAAACCTGATGCAGCTCAAGACGCCTGACGTTATCATTCATAACGAAAAGCGCATGCTGCAAGAGGCCGTTGACGCGCTCTTCGACAACGGTCGCCACGGTCGTCCCGTTACGGGCGCCGGCAACCGTCCTTTGAAGTCCCTCTCGGACATGCTCAAGGGCAAGCAGGGTCGTTTCCGTCAAAACTTGCTCGGCAAGCGCGTGGACTACTCCGGTCGTTCTGTCATCGTCATCGGTCCCGAGCTCAAGCTCAGCCAATGCGGTCTGCCTAAGAAGATGGCGCTCGTTCTCTTCGAGCCGTTCATCATCCGCCGCCTAAAGGAACTCGGTTTCGTGCATACCGTCCGCGGTGCCCGCAAGATGATCGAAAAGAAGTCCCCTGAGGTTTGGGATATTCTCGAGGAAGTGACCAAGGGCCATCCGGTGCTGCTTAACCGCGCGCCGACCCTTCACCGCCTCTCCATCCAAGCGTTCGAGCCCGTCCTCATCGAGGGCGAAGCTATTCGCGTTCACCCACTCGTCTGCACGGCTTACAACGCCGACTTCGACGGTGACCAGATGGCTGTGCACGTGCCGCTTTCCCTCGAGGCCATCCTCGAGTGCAAGCTCCTCATGATGGCGACGAATAACATCTTCTCGCCTTCTTCCGGTAAGCCCATCCTCACGCCATCGCAGGACATCGTCCTCGGCGCTTACTACCTCACCATTGAGCCACGCACCAAGGCCGCCAAGGGTGTCCGTGTGCCGCTGCTCAGCGGTCTGCAGGAAGTGATTTACGCCAAAACAGACGGTGCGCTCAAAGTTCACGACTGGGTCGAGGTTCCAAACCCCGATTTCGAGCGCGACACCGTTTATGGCAACAAGGAGAAGAAAACGCTCCGGACCACTGTCGGTCGCGTTATTTTCAACCAGATCTGGCCGAAGGAACTTGGTTTCATCAACTTCCCTGTTCCAAAGGCGAAGCTCGGCGACCTCATCCTAAATACCTACAAGTCCGCCGGTCACGCGATGACCGTTGAGACCCTAGACAAGCTCAAGGAGCTCGGTTTCCAAACCGCGTTTCAAGCGGGCATCTCGATCGGTATCGACGACATGATCATCCCAGAGTCGAAGAAAGATATCGTCATCGACTCCCGTAAGAAGATCACCGAGGTCGAGGCCCAGTTCAACAAGGGCATCATCACCGACGGCGAGCGCTACAACAAGGTCGTCGATATCTGGACCAACGCTACGGACCGCATTGCCAAGGAGGTTTTCGCCAAACTCGAAACCAACGAAGGCAAGACCGAGGTTAACCCGGTTTACATCATGATGGATTCCGGTGCTCGCGGTAACAAGCAGCAGGTCCGCCAGCTCTGTGGCGCCCGCGGTCTTATGGCCAAGCCATCCGGCGAAATCATCGAGCGTCCTATTCTGTCGTCGTTCCGCGAGGGCCTCACGGTTCTCGAATACTTCATCTCGACGCACGGTGCCCGTAAGGGTCTTGCCGATACCGCGCTTAAGACGGCCGACGCCGGTTACCTCACGCGCAAATTGTGCGATGTGGCCATGGACGTCATCATCTGCGAAGACGACTCCGGCGCCCGCGATGGCGTTTGGAAGAAAGCCATCTTTGAAGGTGACGATGAAATCGTCGCCCTCAAGGAGCGCCTCATCGGTCGTTGCTCGAGCGATGACGTTTACAATCCGCTCAATCCTTCCGAACTTATCGTGGGCTCCGGCGACCTCATCACCGAGGAAGCTGCGTCCAAGATCGACGACGTCGGCATCGAGCGCGTGAAGGTCATGTCTCCACTCACCTGCACCAGCCCTGCTGGTATCGACGCGAAGTCTTACGGCATCAATCCCGCCACCAGCCGCGTCGCCAAGATCGGTGACTCGGTCGGTATCATCGCCGCTCAATCCATCGGCGAACCCGGCACGCAACTCACGATGCGCACGTTCCACATTGGTGGCGTCGCGTCCGGCGGTTTCAAGACCCCCGAAATTCGCGTCCGCTCGGCTGGCACCATTAAATATAAAGCTCTGCGTCTCGTGCAGACGGCTGAGGGTGGTAACATCGTCCTCAACAAAACCGGCACGATCCAAGTCATCGACGACGACGGCAAGGAACTCGAAAACTACAACATTGTGGTCGGTTCCTTTTTGCACGTCGGCGACGGCGAAAAGATCGGCAAGGGTGACATCCTCGCTCAGTGGGATCCTTACAATGTTCCCGTGCTCTCTGAAAAGGGTGGCTCGCTGCACTTCAAGGACATGATCCCTGGCGTCACCGTGAAGCGCGAACTCGACGAATCGTCGGGCCGCATCGCCACGGTCGTCATCGAGCATAAGGAAGATCTCAATCCGCAGATTGAAGTTCGCGATGCGAAAAATAAGCCCCTCGCGGCTTATTCGATTCCCGTCGGCGCGCAGATCGCGGTCAACGAGGGCGACACCATCGCCCCCGGCGCTCTCCTCGCCAAGACGCCTCGTCAGGCGTCGAAGACGAAGGACATCACCGGTGGTCTCCCACGCGTTGCTGAACTCTTCGAAGCCCGTCGTCCAAAAGATGCCGCCGAAATGGCGCGTATCGATGGCGTCGTTGCCTTCGAGGGCACCGTCCGCGGCAAGCGCAAGCTCGTCGTCAAGAATGAGGAGACTTCCCAAGAGGAAGAGCATCTCATCCCGACCGGTAAGCACATCATTGTGCAGCCCGGTGACGTCGTCCATAAGGGCCAGCACCTCACTGAAGGCTCTGCTGATCCACACGAGATATTGGAAATCCTCGGGCCATCTGCGCTCTACGACTTCCTGATTTCGCAGGTGCAGGAAGTTTATCGTCTCCAAGGCGTGACGATTAACGACAAGCACATCGAGATCATCATCCGCCAAATGCTCCGCAAGGTCCGCATCACCGATCCAGGTGATAGCGAATACTTCTGGGGCGAGCAGGTGGACCGTGCGGCATTCCTCACCGACAATCGTCGGATCGAAGAAGCTGGTGGTAAGCCCGCTGAGGCTGAGCCGATCTTGCTCGGTATCACCAAGGCCTCGCTCGAGACCGAGAGCTTCATCTCGGCCGCTTCCTTCCAAGAGACGACCCGCGTCCTCACCGACGCTTCGACTCTCGGCAAGGTCGACCTCCTGCGTGGCTTCAAGGAAAACGTGATCATGGGCCATCTCATTCCGGCGGGCACGGGTCTTCCGCGTTACAAGAAACTCAAGATCAGCCTGCCCTTCGGTGCCGACCTCCCGGTCGAAAACGAAGTGCCCGCCGAAGCGAGCGCCAGCTAAGCAAGTCGCTTGAATCGATTCTTCAAAGCCGCGGATTACTCCGCGGCTTTTTTATTTCTAGATGCGAACATGCGGTCCTATCTACTATCACCTGTTATACCAATCGCCGTTAGCTTTTACGTTTCGCGCGCGGGCTGAAAGCGGGCAAGAAGGGAGGATGGCCCGCCAATTACCACCGCTCGGAGTAGACTTGGTGAAGGAAATCGAAGTGGCGTGGGAGCGGCCGCAGGCAGACTGGGCG
>JANXLP010000199.1 GCA_025355125.1 Opitutaceae bacterium
ACCACCGCCGGCACCGCCACTGCCCCCGCAGTCCGCACCCAAAACGTCCCGTAGTCAAAAACCAGCGGCTCCGGCCACACCGTCAGCCGCAGGTAATGCGTCACCGCGCCGAACTGCGTGAGCCAGTAGTCCCGACACCCCGCCCACGTCAGCACAAACGTCCCGCCGCGATTCCCGCCCGCGCTCCACACGAGCAACCCCAGCGGCAGCCAACTCGCCACCAGCGCGCCGTGCCACCACCCGCGCTCACGTCCCGCCGCACGAAAACTCCCTGCGACAAACGTCCGGTCATACAAAAACACCACGAGCGGCACCGTCGCCATCACCTCCTTGCAGCCCATGCCCAGCACCGCGCTTACGATCATCACCGCCAGCCAGCCGCCCGGTCGCACCGAATCCGTCGCGCGGATAAATCCGTAAAGCGTGAGCAGAAAAAACAGTCCCATCAGCGACTCCGCCCGCTGGATCACATAGGTCACCGACTCCTTCTGCAAGGGATGCAACGCCCACCACATCGCGATCACCGCCGCTGTCGCCTCCGCCCGCTCGCCCCAACGCTCCATCAACATCGGTTTTCGCAGCGTCCGCCGCACGACCCCAAACAGCACCAGCGCCGCCAGTGCATGCACGCCGACATTAAAAACGTGATAGCTCCACGGCGCCGTCCCGCTGATCGCGTAGTTCAGCGCCAGCGACAGGTTCAGCACCGGACGCCCGCTCACCGTCACGCCAAAATCCCTCGGCGGCGACAGCGGCCCGCTCAACGGCCACAGCCGCCGGATCGTCGCATTCTCCAAGATCGACGGTTCATCATCGAACACAAATGGCCCGTTAAAACTGTTCGCATACCCCAAAAAAACCGCCGCCACGATGGCCGCCCCCGCCAGCCAGATTCGCCTCCGGCCGCTCATCTTCATTGACCCGCGACCAACTTCAAAAACTCCGCCTCATCGATCACCCGCACGCCCAGCGCCTGCGCTTTCTCCAGCTTCGAACCGGCATCCGCACCCGCGAGCACGAAGCTCGTCTTCTTGCTCACGCTGCCGCTCACCTTGCCGCCCGCCGCGAGGATTTTCTGCTCCCCTTCCTCGCGCTTCAACGTCGGCAACGTGCCCGTCAGCACAAAGGTCTTTCCAGTAAGCACCCCCGCCTCGGCGACCGTCCCCTGCGGATCGATCCCCAACGCACGCAACTTCGCCAGCAGCCGCCGCCCCGGTTCACCCGCAAAAAAATCCAGCAAGCTCGCCGCCACCGCCGGCCCGATATCCGCCGGCGCACCCGCGAGCACGCCCGCATCCAGCGCCGCGATCTCCGCATCGAGTCGCGCGCACAGTTCCTTGCGCCGCGCCTTGTCCTCATCCGACTTCGCCGGATTTTTTCGCGACGCGGGCGCTTCAAATTCCCGCTGCGCCAGCAACTCCGCCTTCTGCAACACCGCTTTGAGCAGCGTCGAATCCGCCAGCTCCACAAAATTTCGGTGGCGCCGTCCCAGCTCCCGCGCCGTGCTCTCGCCCACATCCGGCACGCTCAACGCATAAAGCCATTTCTCCAGCGGCAACGCCTTCGCCGCCTCGCGCGCCGCGACGATCTTCGTGGCGTTCTTCTCACCAAAAATCCGCAGCTCTTCCGTCGTTCCGAGGTTGAGCGTCGCCAGCGACGCCAGCGTCACGTCGTAAAGATCCGGCTGATCCTTCACCCATTCCAGCTCGACCAACTTCGCCGCGACCGTCTCGCCCAAGCCATCAATGGCCAGCGCGCGCCGACTGCAAAAAAAACCCAGCCGTCCCGTGCGTTGCGCGCGGCAATCATAGTTCTGGCACTTCCACGCCACGCCCTGCGCCTCCTCCGCCGCCACTTCGAGCCGCGCGATCCCGCTCCCGCACACCGGACATTTTCCGCCGACCAGCGCGAACAGATCAAACTCCGCCGCGCCCGCCACCCGCTCCTCCGGAAACGATTTCAACACCGCCGGAATCACTTCGCCCGCCTTCTCAATCTCCACGAGATCGCCCACGCGGATATCTTTCCGCCGAATCTCATCCTCGTTGTGCAACGTCGCCCGGCTGATCGTGCTGCCCGCGAGCAACACCGGCTCCAGCTCCGCCACCGGACTCAGAATCCCCGTCTTCCCCACCTGAATCGTGATCGCCCGCAAACGCGTGCGCGCCGTGTCCGGCTTGAACTTATACGCGATCGCCCAGCGCGGCGCCTTGTCCGTCGCGCCCACCGCACGCTGCTGCGCCATCGCATCGAGCTTCACGACCGCTCCATCCGTGCCATAGGCGAAACTACGGCGCAGCCCATCGAGTTCACCAATCGCCGCCCACGCCGCATCGATTCCCCGCACGGGCCAAATCTTCTCCACCACCGGCAGACCCCACGCGCGCAACTGGTCATGCAACTCCGACTGCGACGCCACCGCTTCCGGCTCACAATAGCCGAGACTATAAAGCACGATGGCCAGCTTGCGCTTCGCGACTTCGCTCGTGTCGAGCTGCTTGATCGTCCCCGCCGCGAGGTTGCGCGGATTGGCGTAGAGGTCCTCACCGGCCGCCGCGCGCTCCGCGTTGATCCGCTCAAACTCCGCCGCCGTCAGATAAATCTCACCACGAATCTCCACCACCCGCGGCGCCGCGCCAGTGAGTGTATGCGGCAGCGTCTGGATCGTGCGCACGTTCGCCGTCACATCGTCGCCCTTGTCGCCCTTGCCGCGCGTGACGGCGCGCACGAGTTTCCCGTCCTCGTAAGTGAGACTCACCGCCAGCCCGTCGATCTTCGGTTCCACCGTGTAACGCAGATCTTCGACTTCGAGCAGCTTCGTGAGCCGCGTGTGAAACGCCCGCACCTCCACCTCGTTGTAGGTATTGTCGAGGCTCAGCATTTTCTGACGGTGCGCGACTTCGACAAAACCCTGCGCGCGGTCGTCGCCCACCTTCTGCGTCGGCGAATCCGCACTCGCGAACTGCGGAAATTTCCCCTCCAGCTCCGCCAGCTCGTGCTTCCGCACGTCATACTCAAAATCAGTGATCTCCGGCGTCGCCTTCCGATAATAAAGCTCATCGTGCCGCCCGATCTCGGCGCGCAACGCAGCGATGCGTGATTGGGCGTGCTCTGCTTTCATACGGCGTTGACCACCATTGCCACGGCGCGCGTTTTTCCGCCCATAGCCGGACGCGCAAACAGCGGCTTTTCGAGCCGCCCACGATACCACGTCCACTGGCGATACGCCGTCACCGCGACCGTCGCCCCAAGCGTGTCCGCCACCCAGTCACCAAATTCCATCGACCGCCCCGGCGTGAAATACTGGTGGATCTCATCACTCACGCCAAACAGCGAAACGGCCACGATCGCCCACCCCCAGCGTGATCCGCCCAGCGCCCGCAACACCAGCGTGCCGAGCAGCCCATAGACACTGAAGTGCACGACTTTGTCGAAATTCTCGATCCGCACACCCGACTCCACCGCGCTGCGGCTGGACGCGATGACCACGAGCGTGGCGACCGCCACCGGATAGGCCCAACGTCGGAGCGCGGAGTATTGCATTAAAGTCACTCCTCCCATCGTGCGAGCCGGTCGCCGAAATCCAAGTGGGGAATCGGAGAAAATTTAACCGCGACGAGGACCGTCATCCGGCTTGTGATTCCACCCCGATCTCCAGCAAGCTCCGCCCCGGAAGTCCCGCCCGATGCGTAAGCCCAAATCTCCACCGCCCGCCTCGTCCAACGAGGATACCCGCCCGCCGTTCGCGAGTCCGCTACAGCACAAGATCTCCCGCGTCTCCTCCTTCGATTTCCGCGAGCACTGGTGGAACTTCGTCGATACCTGGGAGGAACGCCGCGGCCTCCGTCGCGCCGCCTACGCCACCGTCGCCACCCTCGTCGTGATCGGAGTCACGTGGCTGTGGGCCTATCCGTGGTGGACCAAGCGCAACACCTTCCGCATGGCCCGCCAATGGATCGAGGCCGGCCGCTTGCAGAACGCCTCCGAGGTCATCCAACAGGCCCTCGTCAACGATCCCGCAAATCCCGAGGGCTGGCGCTTCGCCGCCGAGATCGCCCGCCGCCGCCAAAACAAACCCGGCGCCGTCGGCTACTCGCGCCGCGCCGCCAGCCTCGCGCCCGACCGCCCCGAGCTCACCGTCGAATGGGCCTCCGATGCGCTCATCGCCGACCAGCCCGAAGACGCGGAAAAAGCCCTCGCCGCTCTCGGCGCCGCCGACCTCGCCGCTTCCGCCCAAGCCCAGCGCATCCTCGGCGAGATCGCCCGCCGCCGTTTTCAACTCACCGCCGCCCGCGACTATTTCCTCGCGGCCCTCCACCTCGATGGCCCGCTCCCCGTCAGCGAAGTCCCCCTCGGCACCGTCCTCATCAACTCCACCGACGCCGCCGAGCGGCAGCGCGGACTCGCGCTGCTGAAAAAATACTCCGTCGATCTCGCTTGGGGCGCCAACGCCATGCGCACCCTCCTTAGCGACGCCCTCGCGCACAACGATCACTCGGCCATGATCGAATGGGCCGAGCGCCTCCGCGCCCACCCGCGCTGCACCCTCGGCGATG
>JANXLP010000294.1 GCA_025355125.1 Opitutaceae bacterium
ACCACCGCCACACCCAAAATCTCCTGCTCCAGAATTTGCTCCGGCGCTTCCGCCGCCGCCAGCCGCAACCGCCACTCAAACCGCCCCACCGCCGGCGCAGCCGGCGCGATCAAGTCAAAATCCGCCTCACCGCCTGCCCGCACCACGGAGGTGCTCGTCAACACCGCCCCATCCGGCCCTTCCAGCGTCACGACCACGCTCTTGCCCGCCACCATCCCACTCACGCGCCCCCGCACATGCACGTTCTCCCCCGGGGCCACTTCCGTCGGCGCATCCACCCAGGTAAATCCCGCCGCGATCCCACCCGCCCGAAACCGCACCCGCAGTCCCTCGAGCCCCGCCACCTCATCCGGACCCACGCCATCTCCGCGAATCTCCAGCGTCGTAATCTCCGGAAACGTCCGTCGCAGATACGCCAGATCAGGCACCACCACCGCATCCGCCGGCGCGCCTTTTGCATCCGGCAGCGCAAACCGCCGCCCGGTCGCCACGCCATCCACCGCGCCCGCCGCCTGCGCCGTCCACAGCACCGCCTCCGTAGAAAGTGGCATGGGCGTCCCGCCCATGTTCCGCCCCAACGCAGCCAACGCCGCCACTGCCAGCGTCAACGCTGCCAGCCGCCATCCACGCCGCGCCCGATCCGTGCGGCGCCACTCCAGCCACGCCAAGCCCAGCCAAAGCCCGAGCACACCGGCCCACGCAAGCAGGCTCACGGTGCCCCCTCCCCGCTCAACGCCTTAAAATACGGCTCTGCCAACCTCGGCGCGTCTTCGCGCCGCCGCTCCGGCACGCGCTCCGCCGCCGGCAGCAATTTCCACAGCGCCCGCCGCACTTTATCCATCGTCTCGGCCGAAACCGTCGCCTCGTTCTCCGCCGACCTCAGCGCCTGCAAGCCCTCGAGAAAACGCTCCGGCTCCCGCGTCGCCGCGCGCGTGAGTATCGGCTCCGCCCGCCACGCCGACCTCACGTCGCCGCTCGCACCCAGCGCCGCTCGCACCACCGCCGCCTCCGCATCCACCGCCACCGGCCCCGCCGTCGCGGCCCCGCGCACCGGCACGCTCTCCAATTCTCCCCGCAGTCGCCGCTCCGCGATCTTGATCGGCGCCGCTTCAAATCCCACGCGCTGCACATAGGCGCGGTCACCCTCTTGCAGTTCCTTGAGCAACGTCAGTGCACGATTCTCCGCCGGCAACGCATCCGCCGGCTGAATCACGCGCAACTTCCCCTCGGCCTCCCACATCGCCGCCAGCACGTCCTTCAAAGATGCCTTCTGTTTCGAATCAAAAAAAGTGGCCTCATCCGCCTTGTCGTGAAAATGGGTAAACTCCGCCATCACCTCCGCCGCCGTCTTCGGCCCTTCACGTCCGCTTCCTGTTTCTGGCCCGTGATCGTGCGGAACCACCACCGGCCGATCCGACGGCACCTTCCCCGCCGGCAACGGCCCGGTCTGACGCTTCTGTGTGAGTTGCGCGACAAACTCCCCCACGCTCGCCGCCACCGGCGCATGATGATCCGGCCGCGCGTCCGTCTCCGGTTCGAATTCCTCACCGAGAAATTGCCCGTAGCGCAGACGCAGTAATTTCTGGTCGATGCCGAGATCCTCCGACCGCCGCCGAAATTCCGCCGCCGACAGCGTCGCCTGAGTCGCCAGCAGTTTCTCCGTATCGATAATGAGCTGCCGCTGACTCCGGAAATATTCCGGCACCAGATTCACGCCCCTCATCCCGCGTCCGCCGTTCAACGCCACCTGCTCCGCCCCCTCGATCGTGATGAACCGGGTCTCCGAGCGCGTCTGGTTCGGCGTTGGCGCACGATTGTCCGTCGCCGTCACATAAAAATAAAGTTCATCGCCCGCTTCCATGCCGAGCTGCGTCAAATCAATCGTCTTGGTGAAAACGCGCTCCGTCTTTTCTCCAGTCGCTGCATCGAACGTCATCGCCTGCTCGCGAAACTTCACGCCCTCGCCCGAGCCCTTCGCCACCGTCGCGATCACCTGCGCCGCGCCCACCGCGTAATCATCTTTCACCCCCACGCGCACCACCACCGGCCCCACCGCCGCCAACTCCGTCCGCGCCACTGCGGGTTCGGCCAACGTGATCACCGGCGCCTGGTCTTTGATGACGCGCAACGCATGCAACGCCGGCGGCTCCCAGCGGCTGCCATCGGCCAGCGTGCCCACCAATCGATAAAGCGCCGTCGCCGCCACCGTCTTCGCTCCTGAAAAAACGCTCGGCCGCGCACTCGCCAGCTCCACACGCCCGCCGCCTTCGCCAAACTCCAAGCCCAGCGAGCGCACTTCACCCTCGACAGAGATTTCCCATTTCACCGCCGCGCCTTCCTCCACCTCGACATCCAAATCCTTTACGCTGCGCACCGCATGTCCCGTGTAAGCCGGCGGGGAAATTGCCAACGCCACACCCACCACACGTGGTGCGACCACCGGCCGTGCTGTCGCTACACGTGCACCGCTCTTCAGCTCGGCCGTTCGCTGAACCAACCCAATGCCAGCCTCCTCGCTGTGCCGGCTAAAACTCACCGCCAAAATCAAACAACCCGCGCCCACCAACAACGCTCCGAACGCCCGCGACTGTCTCACTTGTGGCCGCCGCAGCACCGCCAGCTTCGTCGCATCCGCCTTGCTGATCAGCCGCGCATACGCCCCATCGAGCCGACGCCGTTGCAGCCGCTCGATCACAGTCATACCCGCCTCGTCGCGCAGCCACAACCCACTGCTCTCCTCCAACTCTGGTAGCGCCCGATCCCAATGCCGCACGACCTCATCAGGGCCGATCCGCCCCGGGTTCACCCGACGCACGCGCATCACCAGCACCGCCAGTCCCACCACCACGCCGAGCCACCACGCGACCGCCGCCACGATCAAGCCCGCCGCCCCGGCCCAAGCCAGCTCCCGCACCCACAGCGCCCTCCGCCAGCGCGCCGCATAGTTGTGCACATGCGCCAAATTCATACGACGCCCTCCGCGCTGCGCCGACGCGTCCAGAAATGGCTCAGCAATCGTTCCGCCACAAAAAGTCCCGTCACCAGCCACCAGCAAGCCCGCGCCAAATCCACGATTTCGGGAATCACCACGCCCATCTTCCCCGCGCTGACCCCGTTCTGATCCGCGCTCACCACCCGCCGATCATGCGCCGGGTCCAGCGCTCCACCGTCTTCAGCCAGCAGCAGCCCGCGCACCCAAGCCGGAAACGCCGTGCTCTGCGTCCAGTCGCTCCACTCCGAATTGAACCGACTGCCAAAATGAACATGCGCGCCGCGCCCGAGGCCTTCCCGCGTCAGCACCGCCTCACCAAAACTGTCGCGCACCAAAACCGTCCCCGCCGTCACCGGTCCACGCCGCCACAATGAAATCGTTTCACCGTCATTCAGGCGAAAACTCGCCGCGCGCGCGATCCCCGCCGCCGCGCCCACGTCGCTCACCACGTTGAGTCCGCGCTCGATGGCCGTCCGCAACTCCGCCTCCGCCGGCCCCGTCTTTCCCAGAACAAACGCCCAATCCGCCTCCGCCAGCGACGCATCCGCCGGATTCGACGCCACCGCAATCTCGCGCCCGCTCACCGCCGCCACTGCCCGCACCGCCGCCGTCACCGCCCGCGCATCGTCGCTCCGATCCGCCGCGCTAAAAATCACCACGCGCAACGGCTTCATCGCCGCAATCTCGGTCGGCAGCGAGACCTCCACACCTTCCACCGTCACCCGCGTCGTGCCCACGGGCACCGTCACCTGCTCGAACCGCGTGCTCGTCGCATCGCTTATCCCCACCCGAACCTTCAACTCCCGTCCGTCGGTAGTGCGATCCACCGCATCCACCCATCGCGCGCTCTCCCCACCGACCACGTCAACCCACTGCACCGTCGCGTGTGCCAGCGCCGCCCGTTCACCGCGCAACGCCCCGAGCCTCCGCGGCGCGAACACCACAAAATTCGATCCCGCCGCCACGCGCGCATCCGCCTCGCGCAACGCCGACCAAATATCCTCCGCCGCCAGCGGCTGCGCTTCGTAACCTTTCGCCAGCAGCGCTTCCCACTCTGTTTTCACCGCACCCGACAGCGTCGTTCCCTCCGCCAGCAACGCCCAGCGCACCGGCTGGCTCGGCGTGCGCCGCCACTCGGGTTTCGCTAGCAGCAACGCAAGCAGCGCGATCAACAC